>JAMDDW010000030.1:11456-11831 GCA_023488405.1 Candidatus Parvarchaeota archaeon
CGTAGACAATGCAAAGGATAATTAGAACCAAAAAGGAAAAGAATCGATAGAATAATCCGTCTAATAACCCTTTGGTATGTAACCTTATTTAATGGGAGATATTTAAATGATTTAATTAAATCTTTTTTATTATTCTGTTTAATAGCTGTATCACTTAAAGTTAAAAATAATAAGAATTTTAAAATCGATTTAGCTAATTTAACATTACTCTTATTGGCTAATTCTAATTGATGTGAAAGCTCAGGTATTACCAACTCTTTAGTGTAGTAAGAAGTATTTTTATCATATTGTCTATAAAATGTTAGTTTGTTTCTATCAATAAATATGTCACTTTTTGAAATTAAAGAGATTATTAGAACAAATATATCTGGATCA
>JAMDDW010000024.1 GCA_023488405.1 Candidatus Parvarchaeota archaeon
AAAGCTTTTTATTTAATGACTTTGTTTTTAGTAAATGAAGAAAAGATCTGCTTTGACGAATGTACTGATGATAGTGTTTTTAATAATAATTTTAATAGCAATATTCTATGCATTTAAAATGCACGTAGTTCTCTTTAATTCGTGCTATTTCTCAAATGAAACTTTGGCAGTAAACGGTTCAGGACCTTTCTGTCTGTCAAATACTGGCGTAAATATAATAATAAACAGGTCTATACTCTCTTATTATCCAAATTCTACCTTGGCAATACATAATCAGAATATTTCTGCTTTGCCCTTTTCATTTCTTGATAATAAGCCTTTGATAACTGTATGGAATGAGCCAACGGTTTTAAGTGCAGATTCATATTCATTTCTTACAATACCAGATACTTTCAAGGTTCATATGGTATATAATGCATCAGTATCAACTAATTTCATAGTTATGACCAATCAGCAGTATGTTGAATGGGTAACGACAAAGCAGCTTAATAACAATTATGTAGCCATTCAAACAGGTAAAAACATATCTCTGTGGTTCAATAAAAGCACGGGATGTGCTGGTTATGTTGCAGTCATTGAATCTATTTCAGGCAGTGCCGTTGCAATTTCGCCAGACGAAAAAATACTTTATGACCCTGCTACTTCACCAACGGGGGCATGTGCTGGCTGAAATGTCAATTTTAAATTGTTTAATTTACATTATATAACATGGAAATCGATATTTTTGATGCGGTAAATGAACTAAAGAGCTTTTATGAAGAGAATGCTCCTCTTTCAAAGATAAGTGGTTTGATAGCTTATAAAAAAGTATCCATAAGTCTTGAATACAAAGAAGGCGTTATATCCATAAAGGCGCAGCATCCTTTAACAATAAAAATTTATAAAATATATAATATTTTGTTAAGGCTTTTCCTTATAAAATCTGTAAAATTAACTATTGATTTCATAGAGAATAACCAGCAGAAATCGGTTTCAAAGCAATTCGGTTCGGATGAGAACATAGATCCGGTAATAGAAGATCTTAAAGGCTTGCCACATGATAGCATAACTGACATAGTAATAGATACTGATTACTTTAAAATAGTTGAAACACAGGATATGAGCGACAAAGTTTCTATAATGCTTAAAAAGAATGGTAAAAAGGAGCTTTTTAAGAGTCTTTCAAATTACCTTTTTCCATTCATAAATATGCCTGCAAATGAGTCTTTGCTGGAGGAAATAAACTTCCTGAAGCAGGAAGATCAGTTGACGGTAGACATCTTAATGAAGGTTGACGGTTCTCCGATGGGGATAAAATCAAAAAAAGTAAGGTTGGTTTAATATGGAAGGTATAAAAACAGGTTTTAAAAATTTTGATGAACTTACTAATGGTTTGGATTACAGAAAGGTCTATGCTTTATTTGGAGACAAAGAATCAGGAAAAGAGCAGTTTATATATAAACTTGTGCAGTCTGCACTTTCGGCTAAGAATGCGATTGTTTATGTTTTAACTTCAAAGTCATATTCTGAATTAATAACTGAATTCAATTCCAGAGGCATAAATATAAATCCGTATTTAGGGGCGGATTTTAGAATATTGGATGATTTTAGTAGGACAAACTCACCCAGCGCCACCGATAATTCCTACGCGAAAATATTAAATGGGCCTTTGGATTTAACGGGTTTATCTGTTTCTCTATCAAGTGCAAACAGCGATTTTGTAAAAGATGCAAAACCAGTCATAAACATATTTGACAATTTGTCAAATTTATTGATATATAATAATCCTGTAACAGTATATAGATTCCTTCAGTTTGTTGTAGGAAAGGCAAAGTTGGCAGGAATAACTACAATATTTTCTATAGATGTTGCTATGCATCCACCTGAAGTTATAGAAACGATAAAGAACATTTCCGATGCAGTAATAGATTTAAAACTTCAAGAGGGGAAGAGATACTTTAAGCTTTCCGGTACAAGCAAAGAAGTACTTCAGTTCAAGGAAATCGAATGATATATTTAAAAGCAATAATTACCATATCTTTATTATATGATAGAATATAAAGGATTGGATGGAATAACAGACAAGGATTTTGACCCTTACTTTGGGATAGCTAAGTTGGATGAACAGCTTAAAGGGATACCTTCTAAGAAAGTGGTATTAATATCCGCTTCGCCATCCGTAGGAAACGAAGTGTTTGGATACCAGATAATACATAAGAATATAACCTCTGGGGTAAAAGTTCTTGTATTCCTGAATAGAACCTCTCCACAGTCTTATCTCACAGAAATGAAAGAATACGACTTTCCTGCCAATGAAAACTTATTTATAATAGATGCATACAGTGGAATAACGGGTATAAAATCCGATGAAACTGATCACATAAGGGTAATAGGTAATCCTTATGACAAGGAAGAAGTTAGGACGAAGGTTCTTAAAGAACTAGGTAATGGATATGGATTGCTTGTAATCGATTCCTTTTCATTGCTTGCTGATTTCTTTGATTTTTCATTTGCCACTTCATTTATGAATGATATAAAAAAAGAGGTTGTAAGTAAAGACTCAGCAGCAGTACTTCTTTTTACAGACTGGGGCTATGAAAAACAAAACGTAGACAAGCTGCTTTCAAATGTCAATTCAACAATAGAGGTTAAAGGAATAGAAAAGCGAGTTATCTTCGGCCAATATTTTGCTGTATTAAAGTGTGATTGGATTGAAGAAAATCCGGCATTTTCCTCAGTTTTATTTAAAGCAATGAAGCCTGGAGGAATAAAAGTTTATTTCCCTAAGATTCTCGTAACCGGGCCAACTGATGCAGGTAAAAGTTCTTTTATACACAGTGCTTCCAAGAATGCAGTAAGTGTAGATAAACTTGGAGGGACTATAGCATTAGACCACGGAACAGTTGATTTTCAAGGTTATCGTGCAGATTTGTTTGGAACACCTGGGCAGGAGAGGTTCGATCCTCTGCTTAAAATGCTTGGCGGTGAGGCTATTGGGGTATTTCTTGTAGTAGACTCAACTAAACCGGAACAGTTTCCAAGAGCAGTGGAAATGCTTAGAAAAACGGAAACTTATGGTTTGCCTGTAGTAGTTATTGCAAATAAATCTGATCTTGATGGCGCACTTAAAAAAGAGGAAATACGAGAAAAGCTTCACTTAGATTCTGCAATAATATTAATACAGACGGTTGCGGAGGACCTATCAAAAGTTGATCCAAACGAGCCAACAAAATTAAAGGAGGCAGGAATAAACGAGGCCTTATCTGCCTTGTTCAAGCAGTTAACATAATTATTTAAATAAGAAAATCATAAATTAAATATGGCTACAAAATCAGAACAATTGAAAAGTGTTTTACAAAGATTAAGCACTGTTGGTGGGATAAAGGCGTCTGCTGTTATATCAGCTAATGGTTTGCCTATGGTCTCTTTAATGCCTGAAGATGTAGATCCTAATACCTTTGCTGCGATGCTGGCTTCAATGGTAGGTTCAGCAGAAACAGCTATCAAATCTTTGGGTGCAAAAAATACCTTAGAAAGGGTAGTTGCAGAGTCAAAAGACATAAGAGTGGTAGCTGTACAAGCAGGGACAGATGCAATACTTACAATAATGATAGATCCTAATACAAATTACGGTTTGATTCTTCTAGAATCTTCTAAGGCTTCAAGTGAAATTGCACAGATCATGAAGCAGTAAGAATGTCGTTTGTTCTTTTTATTTGTAAGTATAATACCAGCAGAAGTCAAATTGCAGAAGCATTATTTAATGGACTTACTAAAAAACACAAAGCTCTCAGTGTAGCAGGCAGTTCTGTTGGTAATGGAATAAACCCTATAGATATAAGATTAGTGCAAGAAAGATTTGGAATAGATATGAGTAGGCAAATTCCTAAGCTACCTACGCTAGATTTATTGAAAAGTGCTGACAAAATAATAATTGTATGTGATCCAAAGGACTGCATACTTATACCGCAAAGCTATATACAAAAAGCGGAGCACTGGTACATACCTGAATTAGAAGGTCTTTCTGCAGAAGAAAAGATAAAAATAATTGAGGAGGTCTATAAAAAAGTAAAGAAATTAATTTCAGGGCTAGATATAGAATAATAAAACTTTCAACTGTTCAGAGTTTTAAGTATCTCATCAACTTTATCTATGTTATCTTGTTTTATTGCGTCTATTATCGCTAACTTGTCCTTTTTTCTTACCTTTATCTTTTCTCCGTTCTTGGTTATCTTTAATTGATCTTTGTCTATGTTTACAGGTAACTTTTCATTTTTTGGCTGAAAATCTTCATGCTCTTCTTTCTTTATATATTTTATCTCATAGCCATTGAATTTTACTTCCTTTACCGCTTTGCCTATCTGGTGTTTATACCATTCTTCCATAAATGATTATTACATTTTAGAGCTTAAATATTTTGTGATAGGTATTTATAAGCGCTTATAAATTATATATACTGTTTTAAGCTCAGGTTGCGTAACCTGGCATCGCGTAAGCCTGGAGAGCTTATGGGAGCAATCCCTTGAGGGTCCGAATCCCTCCCTGAGCGTGTTTTGATTAGTTAATGTCTCTTGTTGTCTTTAAATAAAGTAAACTGCGAGGGGCAAGTATAGAAGGCGATTTAAGGAAAAGGTTATCTGAGAATACAATTAAAGACATTACAATGTATTTATTTGGATCTTGATAATGCAATAAACTTTAAAATTTTTATTTAACCTTGAATTCACTTGCCCTGCTGAGAATTCCGGCTTTCTGCATTACATATTTAGCTACAACTAAAATAATAATTCCGGTTATAAGCGTCAATATTCCATATATTGGTATTTTAAAGATCATAAAAGCTACTGCTATGCCAATTGCTGGGGGGTGTTCACTGTCGGTTTCAAACAGTAAAAAAGATACTATAAAAATTACTATGCCAGCTATAAGGTAGAAATTTATAAAGCTGGAAAGAAAGAAGCCAATATAACCAAAAAAGCCTGCAATGAGGTAGCTTTTAACAAACCTTGTTTTCTTTGCAGCCTTCGAGTAAGGCATTAAAAATAAAATGAATGCGCTGCTTGCGAAAGAAGTAAAAATCAATGCAGAAGCCCCGTTTATCTCTCTTATATCAAAATTTATTTCATGTAATATAAAAATAAGAAATACAACTACAAATGAAGTGGCAATTAGAGGAATAAGTATATTGTTTCTGTTAACCTTGTGTTTTGATTTTTTGTATTCTCTATGATTGAATTCACCTTTCTTCATATTCTGCCCTATTCGTTATATCATTTAAAAGACTGGTTATTAACTCATTTATATCTACATTATATTTGGTTTTTCCCCTCCTGTTTCTTACAGCAATTGTTTTCTTTTCTTCTTCTTTGTCTCCTATAACAATTACAAAAGGCACCTTTTCAAGCTGCGCTTTCCTTATTTTGTAATCAAGCGTACCGTTCTCAATGTCGCTTTCTACCCTAATGTCATTTTCTTTCAGTTTTTTAATGACTTCTTCTGCGTATTTATTGTTTCTTTCCGTTATGGTAAGTACTTTAACCTGTACAGGGGAAAGCCACAAAGGCAACTCTCCTTTTGAGTTTTCAAGTATTATTCCCATAAATCTTCCTATTGATCCCATTATCGAGCGGTGTATAACTATTGGAAAATGCTCTTTATTGTCATTGCCGACGTACTTTGCATCAAACCTTACTGCAAGGTTGAAGTCTAACTGTATAGTTGATATTGCATAAGCGTCTTCAACTCTCCCGCTGAAATCCAATACATAAATATCTATTTTAGGACCGTAGAATGCTCCATCTCCCTCTTTTATTTCATATTTGTAACCTCTCTTTTCCAAAGCGTCTTTGAGTATACTTTCCGCTTTATCCCAAAGCGCATCTTCTCCTATCCTTTTTTCAGGCCTTGTTGCAAGCCTCATTATAGGCTTAAAATTAAACGGCCTATAAGTATCATCCATTATATCAAACATCCTTAGTATTTCACTTTCTATCTGTTCTTCAGTAACATAGATGTGCGAATCATTCTGCTCCATTAAACGTGTTCTTAAAAGTCCATCAAGCGTACCTTCAAGCTCGTATCTGTGCAGAAATCCGTAATCTGCCAGTCTCATGGGTAAATCTCTGTAACTTCTAGTTTTCGATTTAAACAACAAAGCGGAAAAGGGACAATTCATCGGTTTAAGTCCATATTCTTCATCTAATTCAAATGGCGTAACCTTGAACATGTTTTCCTTGTATTTGTCGAAATGTCCACTTATCTTCCAAAGATCTATTTTTGCAATTAAGGGCGTTATTATCTCACTATACTCATATTTTTTGTCAAGTTTCCTAGCGAATTTTAAAAGCTCATTATAGATTATCGTTCCTTTCGGAGTAAAGAAAGGAGAACCCGGGGAAAACTCCGAAAACTCAAATAAATCCAGATCCTTTCCTATTTTCTTGTGATCGTGTTCTTTCCTTTCTTCCAATATTTTTAAGTATTCCTCTAATTCTTTTTTAGTTGGAAAGCTTATTCCGTATATTCTGGTCATCACTTCTCTTTTGCTGTCTCCTTTCCAGTAAGCCCCAGAAACTTTCAAAAGTTTTGCTGCGCCGATATAACCTGTATTGGGAATGTGCGGGCCGCGGCATAGATCATAAAAATTCCCGTTTTTGTATATACTTAGATTTCCATTTACTCCTTCTATTATCTCTAGTTTGAATTTGTTGTCTTTTAACAGTTCTTTTGCTTCTTCTTTTGATATGTTCTTTCTTTCAAAAACAAGTTTTTCTTTTGTTATCTTTTCCATTTCTTTTTCTATTCCTTCAAGATCATTGTCACCAACTTTAAGATTATAAATATCATAGTAGAAACCTTCGTCTATTGCTGGGCCTATACCAAGTACTACCTCAGGATAAAGCCTTTTTACAGCCGTTGCAAGTACATGCGCAGAGGAATGCCAGAATACTTTTTTGCCTATTTTATCTTCGAATGTAAAGAACTTTATCTCTCCATCTTCCTTTACTTCTGAAGACAAGTCTATCAACCTACCATTTATCTCTGCTACAATTATATCTTTAGAAGCGTTTAATTCCCTAGCTATTTCTATGGCTTTTTCCCCATTTTTGAACTCTTTCTCCTTTCCATTGTATGTAATTTTCATTAATTTTTCTGGTTTTTAACATATTAATAACTATTTTGTGCAAGTGCAGTGCTATAAGAACAGCAATGTTTTAAATCTCTATGAAATACAGTTTTTTGAGGGTTTATATATATAATTAAAATATTAATGTATTAAATGACATTTAAAATTATGCACATTAACAACAAAGGAATGGAGCTCGGTATAACTATAATAATCATCATAGTGATAGCGCTCGCTTTACTAGTAATCCTGCTTTTTCTGTTGAAGAGCGGCATATTTGCACCGTTGACCGGCCTTCTTCATTCTGCTCCAAATGCCTCCTCTGTAAACAATAGTCTTCCTTAATCTCTCTTTTGATTTTAGTCTTTAAAATCTGTAAAAACTTTATTTAAAATGTTAACAGCTAAAGTAATATATCTTGTAGTTTTTACCTGATGGAATTTTTAATATTTTTGTCTTCTGTGAAGAGCTAGTTGCATTTGAGCACAGTTCGCCACTAGATGTTAATACTGGATATATTTCCAATGAATAGTTGCCGGTAGAAGAGCTAACACTTATAATATTGTTTAAATAATAAGTGTAATTCTGGCCGTTAAAATTTATTGTCCAGTAATAAATTGAGCTAGGAAAAGTTGAACAGCCAGAACTGCAGTTATATGCGGTGAAATTAGTTATAACCTCAGAAAGCTGTCCTGGGCTTGTAGATTTTATTCCGCTTACCAAACCGCTAAGATTTGTCAATATGTAACTCCTTATTGCGGAATCAAAGATCAAAAGTATAACAATTACTATTATTGCAGTTATGAGAACCCACACTCCAAAGTTTATTTGACCTTTCATATCATATCTGTTGCTTATAAACTATAACAATCGGCAAACTATAATAGCTTTTTTTATGGAAAGGCAATGTTTTTTCAAGTTTTATGTCCTCTATCTTGTATATTGAAAAGCCGTTTTTATCTGCGATTTTCTTTATTTCCTGATTGTTTTTATAGATAAAGAACACATTCTCCGATAGGGATTTTACCTTTTTGATGAATGCATTTAAGTTAAAATTGCTTTGGAAACCGAAAGGAGGGTTGGATACAACAATATTATATTTTTCATTTATATCAAACAGGTCCATCTGAATCAGTTTTGTATTATTGATGTGCAGTTTTTCAATGTTTTGTTCGGCAGTGTAAACTACTTTTTCATCTATGTCATACAGGTCAACTTTTCCCGCACCAAGCAATGCAGCAGATATACCAAGTATACCATTTCCGCAACCCAAGTCAGCTACAGTTTTTCCTGCTATTCCAACATTGTAATCTATAAAATACATTAACTGATACGCAGTATCTATATCTGTAGAATACTGCTCCAGTTTAAGGTTGTTTTTTCTCCCTTTGTCAAGTTTAGCTATCTCTCTATAAAAATCAATTTTTTTCATCTTTTATCATTTCTAACGCCATTCTATAAGCTTCTTTTGCCTCAAAAGTTGTACCTATTCTATCCTTAAGATTTATTATAAGAGAATCAACCTTATCCAGCTTTCTGTCCTTTATGAGTTTTTCTATCTCACTTTTTAGTTCCGTATTGCTTTTCTTTTTAAGTCTCTTTTCCGTTATTGTATCTTCGACGCTTTTGCCAGTTAATGCTATCCCTTCCATTACTATTCTTGCCGAATCTCTTACTATTTCGTTTGCTTTTATTTTCTCTAATATCTCTTCTACATCTTTTTTATCTATTTCCTTTCCAAATCTTCTCCTAATATACTTCCAGTCCTCTACTGCAACCTGTATTATTACATTGAAGTCAAGCCCAGTTTTATTGTTCAGGTAGACGGCTTCGCTAAGTTTTCTCGAGGATATCAGCTGGTCAAGAAATTCATCAGATATATTTAGAGACGCTTTCAATGAATCTACGCTTCTGCCGATGTATTCACTTCCTTCTTTTAAAATGTCTTCGTCTATCTTTATTATTGGAAGGTCCGTTTCAACGTACATTCTATCCTTTCCACCCATCGGCCTTAAAAATCTAGTTGTATTATCATCCTGTACAAGCCTTACCTCCGATGGCACATCTTTAAGTAGAGAAATAAGTCTTTCTTTTATTACTTCCATTGTAGAGTTTTCATAGCCTTTGTCGCATATTGAAAATAGGAATGAATCATTCTGGCTGCAATTTAATTTTTCTGCTATTCTGTTTTTTTCGTTCTCACTTATGTTATATGCCGGTAGTTCATCAGAATGTATTATCCCATAACCAAGTTTAATCTTCAAGTAATCACTTACTTCGCTTCCAAATCTTTTATTCTCACAGATATATGTTCCTAAAAGCCCTTTTAACCCATTTAATCTAATACCAATTATACTTTTTTCATTTTTTACTGCATTTTTTATCACATTTGATTCTGAGCCATTGAATATTTCCTTTATGTCTTCAAACTGCCAATTTTTAATTTCATTAGTAATATGCTTCCAATCGTTTTTTATTTTTATTAAGTTTTCCTGTCTTTTCGCTTCGTTTAATATGACTTTGTCCATCTCTCTTATGTTCTGAAAGCCTTTCAATTCTACTCGTTTTCCTCCTTCAATGGAAAGGTTTACATCCTGTCTTATTGTGCCTATCCCCCTTTTTACATTAAATAACCTTGTAAACTTCCCAAACTGCATCGCTATCTCCTTTGCTTCGTTTTCGTCGGTTTCTATTATTCCAGTTGCAATTTCTATTAGAGGTATGCCTATTCTGTCCAGAAAGTAGACAGTTTCTTCCTTATTTTCAGTTTCCTTTCTAGCAGAATCTTCTTCTATTGAAATAGTATCAATTTTTATCTTTTTCTCCTTGAAGGTAAATTCGCCGTTTACTGCTATAATCGCCGTTCTCTGAAAACCAGTCGTATTGGAACCATCAACTATCGTTTTCCTCATGAATATCAAATTTTTTAGTAAGTATGCATTCAACGCATAGGAAAGATTAACTCCTGTAGAAAGCGCATCTCTGTCAAGTTCATGAGGAGGTTCTTCATCTATATCCACCAAACAGTCAGAGTCATTAAAAACTTTATATATTATTTTTTTTGTCTTTTGGCCTTCGAATTCCGCGCTTACGTCTATTTTGCCGCTTTCACCGAAAGAAGGTCTTATAAGCCTTTTTATCTCCAAATAATCTTTATTCTCCTTTATCTCGGATTTGCAGCGACAGAAAAGCTTGCCAGAATCAATTTGTACATGCCACTCAAAACCACATTTTATTTTCATATCAAAAACTCATCTATTTCTCTTCTTTCCTTTGTTTCACCTGCTAGATTAGTTGACATTATCTTTTTTATTTCTTCAAGTTTTTTGCTGTTTCCAAGAGCAAACATTAGTTTTACGAACGCAGTTTCAGTTGTCATGTCTCCTACATATATAACATTATCAAATCTAGAAATTTCACGTAAAGTACTGTAAACAAACTTGTTTGTTGAACCATAAATGGTTTGAGACGTTATTACTATAGGTATCTGCTGTTTTTCGGCCTTTTTCAATGCATTTATAATTGTTTTGTCTTCCAATGGCAGGTTTCCAAATCCTGTGGCAGCTATTACTATACCGTGCACTTTGCTGTAAGTATAATAGTCTATTATGTCTCCGCCCATAGAGGGGTAACTATATATTAGTTTTACCTTATCATCAATCTTCTCGTTTAATTTTGTATTTTCCTTTTTGGATATTATCTCCGGAGAAATTTCTCTTATCTTTCCATCAGTATAAACCTTAGCAAGCGGTTTAATATTTATTGGCCTAAATGCATCCCTTCTTTCAGTATTCATTTTTCTTGCCTTGTTTCCCCTTAGTATATAATTATATTCATCATTCAGATTTGCATGCATGCAAATCACCGATTCACCGCCGGAAAAATTCTTTGCTGCGAATGCTGATAAAAGTAAATTGGTACCAGCATCAGTAGACCCTCTATCAGTGCTTCTCTGGGATCCAGTAAAAACCACAGGAACAGAAAGCGGGTTCAACAAGAAGGAGAGCGCAGCTGAAGCGAAATGCATTGTATCTGTGCCGCTTGTTACTATTATACCCTTGCTGCCGTTTTTTATGTCCGAATACGCTTCCTTTGCTATTTTTATCCAGTCTGATGGTAGCATGTTCTCAGACAACTTTCTCATCAGATTTACTACTGCTATTTTTCCCTGTTTTTGTAAGTCTGGAGAAATCTGAAAATAATAGTTGCTATCTACGGATGGAGAAACTCCTCCCGTTTTATAGTCTATCTTTGAGGAGATAGTTCCACCGGTTGTTATCATTGTTATGTCTGGATTTTCGATTTTCAGTTTACTTTCTTTTTCTTCTTTTTCTTCTAAGTTTATTGATTTATCTAGTATAGAGATACTGTCAATAGTCTCTTTTGAGAGTGTTATGTCGTAGCCAGATTTTAATTTAATTATTATTAAGTTTTCTTCTTCCTTTATAAATTCACCGTTAAACTTTTCGTTTTCTATTTTTATTTCTATTAAGTCTCCAAATGACAGATTCTTAGTCTCTATTTTTTTTGCAATCATTACAATAATTACCGTTATAATGTTTTAACTCTTTTCATTCCTATTTTATGTTATATTAAGCTCAGTGAATTTAAAAGAAAGTGTATACTCTATG
>JAMDDW010000040.1 GCA_023488405.1 Candidatus Parvarchaeota archaeon
CATCATATTAAACAGTTCCAGTAACTTGTAGATGGGTTAGAGGGATAGAAGTCCTTACTTATGTATAGAGACACGTTGTTTATTTCATAAGGATAATTGCCATTGTTCTTCAAAGTTACCTCCAAAGGAACTGAATCTATCTTTGTTATCACTGGCTGCTTTACTACAGTATACACCTCAATCTGTACGGGCCCTGCAGAGTAAAAATTAAATGAAGGCTCTGCCGGTACAAGTGCCTGTGAAGAAGATACAAGCTGTGATTGGAAAGCGTCGGACATAAATTCTATTGGGAGTATAACTGCCGCAGTATAATTCTTAATCAGAAAACTTGCAAGGAAAGACATGGACAAAGGAAAAGTAAGCTTGTCTGAAGAAGGGGGACAGGATAATTCAAAATTGGTAATGTTCTCTTTGGTTTCACCCTGCGCTAGTATGCCAACTAAACTCGAATCTTTTATTGCAGGTGGTGAGCTTTGCGTTTCGGGAGGGCTTATAAATTTTGATAGCATATCCTGGCAGTATTTTGCCGCACCGGGTGAAACTGTGCTTCCACATGAAATATTTACCTCTAGGTTATTCGGAGTATCTGGCCCCAAAGGAACGTTTCCATTGTTGTATACAGAGTAAAGAATGCTGCCTTGTTGCGGATTCGTTGTAAGGACTACTTGCTGGCTGGAAGGATAGCTAAAAGTAAGAAAAGATAAAAATGTGGGAGTTGAATTCACTGCAGTGACTTGGGGCTGCGTAACAAGAAGATTTGGATTTTGCACTTCTGCAATAAAAGTTGAAATCGATGAAATGCCTGATGAAATCAACCCGCCTATCTTTGAGAAGATGGAGCCGTAGGTTACTTCTGTGTAAACTATACCTACGTTTGTTGGCGCAACAAATATGAAATATATCACAACTATAACTAACAAAATGATTATTGGTGCGAAAAGAACGGAGTTTCTTTTTATGCTCCTTTTTGCAGAAGTAGTATCGAATAACCTGTTCTTTTGCTTTTCCTCTTGCTCAAGCCTTATAAAATCGGCTGATACTCCATGTTCGGCTATCTGATGCTGATATAGTTGTGCCTTAGTTTTAAAGCGCGCTCCGCATATGTCGCATACATTTCTTCCTTTTTTGCCATACTTTGAATCAGAATTTGGTTTTGGATTTGAAGGAGGTGGAGTTGGAGGTGTAGGTGTAGGAGGAGTAGGAGAAGGATTCCCACCTGCAGCTGCTTGACCTTTTCTGTTTATTTTAAGCACCATAATAAGAAATAGAAGAAATTGCTATATATAAATTTCAACCTTTAATGGATTTGATTGAAATATAAGATGGTATAACTAAACCGCTTGTGGAGAGCTTTATTGTTCCGCTGTAATTCCCATTTGTTGCGGTAACTCCTATGAAATTTGAAGGTATAAGAAGCACATTTTCGCCGTCTGAAAGGGTATTTGCAGCAATGGTTAAATTTGCACCGCTCGGTGTAAAGTAAAGGTAAATATTACCTTTTCTTATTATGCTGGATACATACAATGTTAGAAGGTAATTGCCTTGAGTCGCATTCACAGAATAGTAAACTGTCGGAGAATTTGCTGCTATGTATGGTATGGTGTAGTTAAGGTAGGCATTTGCTATCTCATATGAAACATTTTCAGCAGGCTGAAAACCTACATTAAACAACAAAGGAAGGATTATTGAAGAACTTGAAATATTGGAAGCGCGGATTGCTTTTGATATTACAACAGAGGGTATATTTACTGTAAGCTGTGAATTGCTTCCATTGTTTATGCTTGAAATAACTTGATCATTGACCGAAACATTTAAATTACCATAACCTATTGGGGTGTAAACAATTGAATAGTCGCCAACACCACTGAAAGTCAATACTTTGACAGGTAAGATATTTGCATTGTTTTTGCCCTGCTCTTTTATAACTTTTATTTTTGCCAATTTGAAAGACTGAGAAAGGGCAAAGCCATTCAAACTGTCAGTCACTGATAAAACATACTTACCTGTTCCACTCTTTGGTATTTCCTTTATTATCGTTTCATTTTCTGCAGGCAGGGTAGAAAAGAACGAATTACCATTCAACGAAAAACTAAGTTTTGGAGTGCCGGAAACTGACTGAACTGTTACCTCAATAAAGTACTCTGCTGACTGGGAAAGATTCAAGTTTATATTATAAGAAGAAGAGCCAAATATGCTTGACCCTATTGATACACTGCTTGCATTGAATATAGTTGAATTAATAAGCGGGTAATTGACACCAAAAGTACCTAAAGTATATGAAGTATTGACAGATTTGCTGTTTCCCCCTATGTATGTATCAAGATTCTGGTAGTACTCTCCTGCAGGTATGGAGGGCGTAGACACACTTGTGTTGTTTATCCCAAGAAGCTTATACGCTACTGGTGCTGGGACAAGAAGCAGATAGATTACTATCGAACCTATAAGTATAAGCATCAACACTACAACAGCGGGAATCCTTTCCCTTTCCACTGCCATGAAATCTTTACTACGTTATAATATATAAATATTTCTAGTCTGGCAAAAGTGGCTTTTATCGGTCAAAAAGTGAAATACTCCCTTAAAGCGGCAGGTACTTCAAAGAAACCCGCTTTGAGTCCGGCATCGATGTAGGCCCAGCTTATAACTACCGCTTCAAACGCGCGCACATAATCTTTCTTCTCAACAAAAAACTTGCTGTCGCTGAAATAATTTGATGACATGTCAAAAAACTCGGAAGAAAGCTTATTTTCACTGTCCTTTAATGACAAAGAATGAAAAACCCTCTCCATCATACTTATCTCTTTCTCTGTCCTCTCCTTTAAATCCTCATCCATAAAAAGAAAGTGAATTGTCTTCTGTTTTTACCTTTTCCAGGTATTGGTTTACCCTTTCCTTTGAAAAACTGTGCTCATCGCACAGAAATTTTACCAGCTTTTCTCTTTCTATTTTACCTAGGTTTAAATCCTCAGTGACGTCAACTATATTTGGAGAAATAAAGTATTCATAGATTTCATTTATATCATAATCTGTTCTGAAATCATATTCATTAAAAAGATCGCTCCTGCTCTTTTCTTTAACTAATTTAAGCGCTTTTTTTGGGCCTATTCCATCAACGCCTTTGTTGTAATCTGTGCCTACAAAAAGAGAAAGAATTATGAGCTGTTCCCTGCTTATACCAAGTTTGCTTAAATTATAACTTGCGTCTATTATTTCGGGGGAAACCCCAGTCATTATTCCCTTCCCGCTTACTTTTCGCTTGTTTGTTATGTTTAGGTTTCTAACCACCTTCTTTGCGCCGAAAAGCAAGGTGTCATAGTCCTGAGAAGCGGCCGCAAACACCCTGCCTTGCTGACTTAAAACTGCAGCTTGTGCTTCTCCTTCTGCCGGTGCCTGTACATAAGGTATGCCAAGATAACGAAGAAGCTCCTTCGAAGAGTCTATTATGTAATCGTCTATCCTTGCAAGCCTGCGCATATACATCGCTTTTTCCTCTTGAGTAGAAGCATGCTCCATCTTTTCCATTGCCTCTTCCTTTGTTTTCTCCCGTTCCTGCAGGGTTTCCTTCTTGAACTTGGGCGCTTTTCCGTCAAATACAAAAACAGGTTTTATCCTGTTTTCTAGAAGCGAAACTGAACGGTAAAACAGGCCGTTTAAATGCGTTGTCACTCTTCCCTTTGAATCAGTAAGATAAGAGCCATCTGCCAATCTTATAGTGGTTAGAAACTGAAATATCCAATTAAAGGCATCTATTGCTATTGCCTTGCCGGAAAGCTCCGCCATCTTTATTTTTTTTGATTCAAATAAACCGTTTAACTTAACGCCCATTATTTTACTAGGACTTGCAATCATTAATGCTTTTTTGCTTTATTACAAAGTTGTTACTATAACTTTACCGTCATCAAAAAGAAATGAATGCTCAAACTGGGATACTAAACCGTTGTCCCTCTCCTTCAAAACATTAAATTCATGCAGTGACCCTGCTGCAACAAGATTTCTTATTTCTATCTCCGCCAATCTCCCGAATTTATTTATTATCCACCTTTTTGCGAATGGCAGTTCATTGTATTCCTCTGCAATGTATTTTAAGATCTCCCTGCCAAGCGTGCTTCTTACATTTTTATTGGCAACCAACTGGTAAATCTGAACCTCCGCGCTATCTATGACATAGCCCCCGCCATTTGTAGCAAAAGGCTCCACTGCAACAACCCCTTCCTTTCTTAAAAAAGACCCTGAATAATTCTTTGAATTGGAGATAAATTCTCCTTCATGTAGACTGTATCTTCCGATTCCGTGCCCTCCAAGATTGACTATTGGAGAAAAACCGAAACTGCGTATCTTATCATCTATTACTGTGCTTATTTCACTTACAGATATCCCTGGCTTCATTATCTCAATTACTGCATCCAGCGCTTCTTTGGTGGCACTGACAAGCTTGTTTCCTTCTTCTCCCACAGCAACAGAAGCTGCTGTATCCGAAAGATAGCCATCGACGCTTGCCCCTACATCAACCTTAACTATATCCCCTTTTTTAAGCTCGGTTTTATCATCATACTTCGGAGTGTAATGCGCTGCAATCTGGTTTATAGAGATATTTGGTGGGAAAGAAGGTTTTGCTCCTCTTTCAATTGTTCTCTTTTCTATGGCTTCTGCAATGTCAAGAAGCTTTGCTCCTGGCACGCACAAAGAAACGCCAAGCTCCCTTATCTCCTTGCCTATCTTGCCTGCTAACAGCCATTTTTCCCTTTCTTCGCTTTCCATTAAGGTCTAATCCAATTCTGCTTCTTCGTCTATGAAGCTTCTTATCTTATCCAAGAAGTTTTTGCTTATTCCATTGTTTTCTATCACTATGAAAACAAGTTTGCTTTTTCTTTCTCTTGCTACGGATGAAGTGAAATGTATGAACCTAAGTATCTCGTTCTCTGAATTGTATATAAGAAATGAGGTTATGGAATCTATAACTACAAACGTTTCCCCTTCCTTTTTAAGCAATCCTTCCAGAGTTATGCTTATCTCCGTTAAATCCCCAGGTGATTTTATGAATATGCATTTGTTATTGGAAACGCTGTCTTGGATTATCGGAGCCGTCACGGAGTCTATGATGAAGTAATCATTTACATTTGCCAACTCAAGCTTTTCTTCTATGGACTTGAATGGAAGGCCTGAAGTAACGTAAATTAGCTTAAAGCCCTTGTTTTTTATCCTTGAAAGAAGTTCTATTGCCGCTTCATCCAGTTTGTACCGCTCTTTTACGAAAAGCATGCCTACCCCGTCGTCTGTAATCTTTTCTATAAAATCATTATTAAACTTGTTTTCCATTTAATTTCACGTAGGTATACAATAACAAATCATAATATTAATAGTATTATCCTTTATAAAAACCCTTCAAGTGAATTATCTTTCTTGCCTAGAACGTCTTCTTCGGAATAACCTATAACTTCTAGTATCTGCAGAACAGAAGGCAAAACCTGTTTATATATATAGTAATCTGGATCGTATTTTATGCCATTCTTTCTCGCAATGTCATAAAGCACTGCCTTTTCAGACACGGTTTCATTGCTTTTACCTTTTGCTATTATGTACTTTATAGTGTCTCCGCTTACGAATTTCATCCCACTTTTCTCAACTGCAGAGATATGCCTGTTTGTCTGCTGGTAAGAAGAAGGGTCTTTCCTCAGCCTTGTAAGAATGACTAGTTCCTCCAAATCTGCTTTTCCAAGCCTTATTCTCTCTATTGTGTTTTTTACGGTTGAAAGCGCAGATTCTTTGTCATTTTCCAAGAGAATTTTTTTAAGTACTTCTTTCTGTAAATTTTTTGCTATTACCGCCCAGTCTCTTCTAACAGACTGAAAACCCTTTATTGTTAAATTTCCATCGAAATCAGACATTGCATATTTTTTCTTTGCGCCTATTCCTCCCTTTGAACTTACAAATATTGCACGCGCATAGAATCCTTGCAGCTCCAATTCCATCGGTTTGGGAAGCTTACTGTTTATATCTACTATAAAGTCATTTACTGCCTGTTTTTTGTCGCCGAACTGAAGAAAGGCAGAATCTGTGTCTGCATACAGCACTTTAAATTTATATGAAGAGGCAGTGGAGATTACTTCCTGTACGTACTTTCTTCCTAAAGAGGTTGTTGCGCCAGCGCAGTCAAAACAGTACCACCTTGAATTGTAATAACCAAGGTAGCCATAAAACCCATTTGCTATCAGTTTTAAAACCAATACCCTTGCATTAAGCTGTTTATTGTCCTTGTCGATTTTAAGCCGATCCTTTGCCTCAAATCTGAGTCTTATTACTTCATCTAAAACAGAGGGTATCAAACCTACTTTTTTCTCCTTCGGTAAAAATGTCCTTTCTCCGTTATTGTACTGTATAGTAGACGGGCAAATATTGTGTGATACGATTATGCTTGGATAAAGGCTGCGGAAGTCAACTACCGCAATATTTTCATAAAGCCCTGCAGTTGGCTGGAAAACAAACGCACCGACATTTATTTTCTTTATCCGGTCATTAACCTGAAAATCAGAGGGCTTGTTTGGTATCAGCTCGTTTTTTAGTATTGCTTTCTTCATTATGAGATTTTCCACTACAGAGCCGGTGGTCATCCTAGAAACATCTGCAAACGTCTGTCCAACCAGCTTATTGAGCTCGGATATCAACGGCAAAAGCGTGTCAAAAATAAGCAGTGTAACATTTGAATCCTGTATGCAGTAATTACAAAGTTCTGTTGCGAGCTTCCCGTCAGTGAAA
Organism: Candidatus Parvarchaeota archaeon; assembly: GCA_023488405.1. GTDB lineage: Archaea > Nanobdellota > Nanobdellia > Parvarchaeales > Parvarchaeaceae > Parvarchaeum. The sequence goes on from JAMDDW010000040.1 coordinate 6,754, forward strand.
ACCTCATTTATTTTATCCCAGTCAAACTCTCCCTTTCTTTCCCCAGTCATTTCAGCGGCTACTTCCCTGAGAGTAAGAACCTCCGTTTTAAGGTTGTATATTGAGTAGATATTTCTTATAAAATTCAGTATGTCAACATGCGAAATTCCGGTTATCTCCGCTATTTTTCTCTTTTCCCCTTTAATCTTGAGTTCAAAACCGTTTATCATGAATTTTATCCCAAGTATCTTTGACCTCTCCGAAATGTAAGGCATGTCAAACGAATCGGAATTGTACCCTATTATGACATTAAAATTGTTCGATGACAATAACTCAGAAAGCTTCAAAATCAGCTCTTTTTCATCCTTTACCTTTATAATGTCATTTCCTTCCGCATTAAGCCATGTGATGCATTTTTTCAGTCCTGCACTTACCACAGAGACTGCAATTATTGGATCGGATTTTGCATTCGGAAAAGAGCGCTTTGAAAAAGTCTCTATGTCCAAAGCGGCCGCTTTCATTGGAAAATTGCCTATGCCTTCGTCTTTTATATTAATTAAGTAATCCCCCTCCGAATCTATGCTCAAGCGGTTAAAAGTCCCTATTCCTTTGTCAATAAGATATCTTTTGTAGAAGGGTATGTCTGCTTCATATGTGGGGAAACTAAGCTGCTTTATCTTCGGCACGTCCTCCGGTAATCTAGTAAAGACCTGCAGCAGTTTTTTCTTTTCTCCAAGCCGGTATTTTTCAACTTCATTGAAAGAATCTATGAAAGACAAACCTCCGATTGTTTTTTTGAATTCTTCCTTGCCTGCGTCTACATAACAATAAGGCTTGAAGTTTCTATCATAGAATATTCTCCTTTCCAGTTTTTCATCCACGCAGAAAAGCCTTATCACTGGTAAGTTGTCTATAACTGTATAATCTGCGTCTACAAGAAAATATGTTCCTGTCATATAATATAAATTATAGCAGACGTGTGTAAAAAAGGTTAACTTATTTCGTAGTTACTGCCTTTGCAAGATTTCTGGGGTGATCCGGATCTATATGCTTTGATAGAGAAACGTAGTATGAAAGAAGCTGTGATATTATCACTTGTGGAACAAAGCTGAATATCCCCGCAGGCTGTGATCTTATAAGAAAATCAAATACGTCAAGCTTCTCATTTGCTATTCCGATTATTTTTCCGTTCCTTGCCTTTATTTCTTTAAGATTGTTTATTTCCCTGTCTTTGAACCGGTCAGACACCAATGCCACGGAGTATGTTCCCTTTGATATCAGTGCAAGCGGACCGTGTTTAAATGTTGCTGAATCTATAGCTTCTGCATGTATGTATGTTATCTCTTTCATTTTTAGTGCAGCCTCCATAGCTGAGATATAGTCAGTTCCCCTGCCAAGGAAAAACAGGTTCTTTTCTCCTTTTATCGCAGATGCTGCTTCTTTTATTGCATTGTAAACAGATGGCACAAAAAGATTATAGAGATTTATGTTCAAAAGGTTAAGATCATTCAATCCTTCTTTTTCTTCTCCTTCCGAAAACATTGCTATCAAGCAGGAAAGTATCGCTGACATCGTGAATGTTTTTGTAGCTGCTACTCCCTTTTCATGGCCAGCATTTATGTTTATGAAGTAATCAACTGAATTTGCAAGTGAAGAACCTTCTGTATTTATTATGCCTATTTTCTTATTTTCCTTTATTATCGGCAGGGATTCTATTATGTCCATTGTTTCCCCGCTCTGCGATATTATTATAAAAATGTCCTCTTTCCCAATTGTTTTTGAATAGTTTAACAGGTCCTGTGGCTGAACGGCAATTGCCTCCCTCCCAAGGTCCCTAAAAAGGCTGGCGGCAAGAAGCGCAACGTGAAATGAAGACCCAGATCCGACAAGAAACACCTTCTTAGACAATGAAACCGCTGATGCTGCGCTTTTGAGGTATGAAAGATCAGAGTTGACAAGCTTTGAAACCAGCGTCTGCTGCTCCATTATCTCCTTGAGCATGAAATGCCTATATTTTCCCTTGTCCACGTCTGAAATCGAAAAATTTACTTCTCTTACTTTGTGTTTGCCAAAGTTATTAGACTTTAGAACCTTGAAACCAGATTTCCCTACGGAGATCACATCCCCATCAAAAAGATACACTACTTTATTTGTGTGCTTAAGAAAGGACGGCACGTCACTTGCAACAAATACGCCGTTTTCCTTAACGCCCAAAACAAGCGGAGAACCGTTTTTCACTGCAATGATATTATCAGTTAAAGAGTTCATAACAACAAATGAAGAAAAGCCCTTTATCTTTTCCGATGTCGAAATAACCGCATCCTCAAAACTCTTTCCGTTTTTCATTTCTTCTTCTATCAAATGCGGAAGGACCTCTGTGTCCGTATCAGAAGAAAATGTGTGATTTTTCAAACTATCTTTAAGTTCCTGAAAATTCTCTATTATACCATTGTGAACGACTGCTATTTTTCCGCTGCAATCCAGCAATGGATGCGAATTTGCCTTCGTAACACCGCCATGCGTGGCCCATCTTGTATGCGCTATGCTTTTATTTGAAATTTCACTGCTTATTCCATAAGTTTCTATAATCTTATTTATCCTGCCAGTGTCCTTTCTTACTTCTATATTGTTGTCTTTGCCTTCAAAGGCGCATCCGAAACTGTCATATCCCCTATACTCTAAGTTCTTTATACCCTCCAAAACAAGAGGGATAGAATTCTCATTTCCGTTATAACCTATGATACCGCACATAAAAGTAGTCTAAGCTTTTGTAAGAAGGAAACTTATATTTAAAGCTTTTATAACTCAAACATTCAAACGGAAAAGAGTTAAATACTTAAATCAATGTAGTTATAGAAAGTAAGGGAAATGAGGTTTTACTATGAAAAGCTATATTCTTAAAAACGACGGAGAAGGATACTTTGTAAATGACACTAAGATAATTGAAAACATAAATGACATTAAGCCGATAGCCGACGAAAAGGCCATTTCAATAATGAAGAAAGTATCAAAAAAACCCTATAGTTCATCGGCATTGGCAAAGGAATTAAAGTTTGACAAGAAAACCGCTGCATTCTACATTGGAAAACTTGAAAAAGCAGGGTTGATAAGCATAGAGCCGCAGAAGGCTGGAGATATAATAAAAGCTGCATATAACTCATTTTCATATGAAATAAATGACAACAAGATAAAATTTGATCCCAAGATGAAAACAAAGGAAAACCAGTATGCACTTAACTTTTTCAGCAAATTCATAAACAATGGAAAGTTTGACGGATACATATGCGTTGGAGCATCAGATCCGCATGGAGAATACAAGGCAGTAGCAAGAGATTCGCACTACACTGCATATCTAGGCATGTTCTTTGGTCAGTTCATAGATTTGCCGCAGACAATGCCTATAATACTCGACACAGACGTTATATCCAAGAACCTTTTCAAAAAGAACCTTATAGTTATTGGTGGACCAGTTACAAATCTGGTAACAAGAGACATAAACAATTTTCTCCCCATAAAATTCATAAAGGAAGAAGGATGGGGGTTGAAGGACAGAAACGGAATACACATAAGGGATTATGAAGGAACGATAGAAAAGATAAAGAACCCGTTTGACAAGGATAAAGACATAATACTTATAGGCGGGATTAGAAACGTGGGAACACTATCGGCAATGCTTGCCGCAACAAGATTTTCAGGTATAACCTTCAAAGGGTACAACGGAGAAGTGCCTTGGAGCCTCATGGTAAGAGGATACGACATAGACGGGGACGGACAGATAGACTCCATAGAAACTGTAAAATGAACCGTTATTTTGTAGCAGTAGAAATACCCGAAGAAACGAAAAAGGAAATAGCTTCATTCTTTTACCCCATACTTGCACAAAAAGTCACAGGAAAATTTGTTTCTGTAGAGAAGCTGCATATCACCGTTCTATTTCTTGGAAACGTTGAAATCAAACCAGAACTTTTGGATTTTTTAAAAGGGCTTAAGTTCATGGAAGAACTAAAAGTCAAGGGTTTGGGGGCCTTTCCATCAATTCTAGACCCGAAAACGATATATGCAAAGGTGTATGGAAGCCTTAAAAATCAATTTGAAGGACTAAGTTCCTTCTTAAAAATCGAAAGCAATAAAGAGTTTAGTCCCCACGTTACTTTGTGCAGAGCAAAGAAAATAATTGGAAGAATAGATGAAAAGGAATTTGAAGCAAGGGAATTCAAGTTCGCTGCTGATTCGCTTCACCTTTTCAACAGCGACTTCGCAAACTACTATAAAGTTCTATAGATTACTTTTTGCCAGGGGCCTGCCTTGTCAATGCAAAAACGGCTATCGTCATTGCCATCAAAGTAAGTATTGTAGTTAAAAACGACGGGCTAGTCAATATTGACATAATGTATGTTGAATTAAGATCTCCTGGAAAAGAAGATGTTGATGCTACCGTTGTATTGTTTGCGGTAGTTGAATTTACAACTCCTAAAACGCCGGGGTAATAGCTTGAAACTGTTCCAAATGCAATCAATCCAAAGATAAACATTACGAAAATGACTAATGCAGGAACAAGCGAGCTCTTTTTTAAGTAGTCAATTATTGAGCTCTGTGGAACTAAAGCAGTGGAAAGTAGGAATATTACAAGGAAAATGAAGAACATTATGGTTAAAACATATGGTAAAAATGTTATCAAAAAGCTGACAAAGAAAGAAGACATTAAAGTGACTAAACCGATTGCAACGGCTATAAGCGCTGGGATGTCAGAACTTGAAAAGAACTTTGAACGGGCAAGTAGGCCGTATACTAAAGCAAAGACTAAGACAAATACTGCTAAATCATACAAACCAAAAGCCGGTAAATTTATCATTTTATCCTCCTATGGGTTCTTATAA
>JAMDDW010000031.1:0-9545 GCA_023488405.1 Candidatus Parvarchaeota archaeon
TACTCAAGTTAGACTTTCTTTTTAATGCGACAGATTTTTCCGATTGAAATCTTTTCTCGGCTGCGTTTATTTCATTTTGTTTACATACAATAGCTATGTCAACTTTTAAACAGTCATATATCCATTGTTCATATGGTCTTGGATGTGTAGTAATTATCACAGTTTTATTGTGCTTGAATTTAACGTCTCTTTTTCCTCTAAAAATAGCTTTCATGGATAATGGATAGCGTTTTCTTAAAGCAGAAGAAAGCCATACCTCATCTTTTCTGTGATGCATCCATTTTGCATCTCTTTCGGATGGGGCTACACTTAACTTATCTGCTATCCAACTTACTCCCTTGTAAACTTTCATATTTAGCTAGTGATTTTTACTTTTGCTTCTTTTTCTCCCCTAGAAACATAAAAATATCGTTTGAACTTATTCTCTATATCCTCAAATCTTTCTTCGTTAAAATTGAACTGCCTTTCTTTAGAAATGGCCATTTTATTTATAAGATTATAAAATTCATCACCATTAAAAGGTTTCATGCCCAGCTCCTTACATAGCTTAATTATACAATTACGCTCTTCTGTAAGTTTACCCTTATCTTTCATTTGCTTCTCGGCTTTAAAGTAAGTTACCATTCCAGTATCTACAAGCGTAAATTTTACTCCTTTATATCTAAATTTATAGAGATCATCGGCACTTATTACCCCAGATATCCAACCAAGTAGTCTCAGCATTTCTATGGCATCCGAAAGATTCTTATTAGGTATTGGAATGGTTATTTCCTTCCTGTTTAGAAAAGCTTCATTTTGCCTATATTTCAATACTAATTCTGATTTGCCATTTGTAACCCTTACACGAAAATCAGGTGAATCGCGTCTATTCGTATAAAAAAATGAAAATATCGTTGTCCTTCCCAAAAATTTTGCATTTGGTTTTCTAAATTTTTTGATAATTTCGTTAATACTAGCAGTTAACTCGCCGCTTACTTCTAGGTTAGATGTAACAAACATAATATTATTTGTTAGTTTAGACTTATAATTTTATTGCTCTATGAAAATCTTCTTTTTATTGTGAATGGCACTAAAAATCATCTATATTTTAATTAAAGTTAAAAACAAGGATATTCTTAGAATTCCCTAAAAATTAAATAATAAAGGATTATCATAAATACTCCTGCAAAAGATATAAAGTCGACTGCTTTGTATTAATTTAATAATAAGAGCTAACTCTTGTTTTATTTTAGTATCAACTTTCTTCCAAATATATAGACTATTAATGCGGCTGCCATTGAAACTGCAAATGCATAAATGTATGAATAGAACGGGCTGAAGAAATACAGAATGCCCATCAACAGATTGCCGGTAAACAACCCTATACTTCTTGAAGAGGAGAGGTAGCCGAAACTTTTTGCACTTTTTTCCTTTGTGGAAGTAAATGATATTATAGTCGGTTCAAAAGTTTCTATTGCCCCAACTGCAAATCCCAAAACTAGCACTCCTAGGTATGCTACACCTATGTTTAAGCTAAAAATGTAAAAAATGCCTATCAGCAATGAGCCTATTCCTGCAAGCGCATATCCAAGAAGAGAAAGCGAGCTTATTATCTTCAGTTTGCCTGCTCTGCTTCCCAAATAATAACCGGCAAATGCAGATATTAGAAGGAATATAAGGTATGAAAAAACGCCCAAGATATCATTTGATCTCTGCGCAATTGTAAGTATTGGATAGCCTAAACTGTAATAACTGAAACCGAATAGTGATGTTGCAATAAAAACACCAAGCATTGTTTCCTTGTTTATGGCCTTTTTCCTGCTGCTTAAGAGCTTATTTGAAACTGCTTTTAAACCTTCTTTAACGTTTGATTTTATTATAAAAAGCGTTGATATAACTAATGGAATAATTGTTACCAGAAATAATATGCTGTATGCTACGCCCAAGTAAAGAAGTATTATAAGATAAACTATGCCAACCGCGCCTCCCCCTAAATCTAAGGCATGTAAAACTCCAAAGGCCTTTTTTCGGTGTTTTTCATCGGAAGCCAATGTAACAAGTGCTCTTCTTGCCGGACTTCTCGAATCTCTAGCCCACCACCCAACAAGGAAAAGTAGGGGAGACAAAAGTAAACTTGAGGCTATACCTAAAAATGATAGTATAGGAATCAAAGAATTCCCTATTATCGCAACCTTTTTCTTGCTGTATCTGTCAGCAAGTACTCCTCCTAAATATGCAAAAATTGCACCTATTCCATACTGCAGTGCATAAATTATACCTAGGTAATAAACTGGTGCCTTTAGAAAAAGTACAAGAAAAACTGGAAAAAGAGCTATTACTGCCTGATAGCCAGCATCTGCAAAGAAAGCCGACAAAGAGAGATAAAGCACATTTTTATTGACAAACCATTTTTCCATGTTTTACGCAATGACCTCACCTACGTAATTAAAAATTAACTTTATTAATAGTTTACATCATTTTAATATTAAAATTTACGCCATACATCAATTTATAAGAGATTCTCTATGGAAAACTGCCAGACTTACATAAAAAAGAACAAAATCAAAAATTGCTAAGAATAAAATGAGATAAAGCATAAAGGAAACAGATAAAGACGCCAAACCCAAAAGTGAAGCAAACGGTAAAACCAGCAGCGGAAGCACTAAAAGAGAAGTAAGCTGCTGAGCTTCCTTCACCCCCTTAACATGTGATGATATCAAAACCACTATAGATATTGGCGCAAGAGCAAGAAAAGGCACTGCTGCTAGCATAAGCAGCCATGGCAGAGTCGGAAGGATAAAAAGATGAAACTGCTGGAATGAAAGATAATTTACAATTGAACCATAAAGTGCAAACGCTATAACCGCCATTATAACTGCAGGTAGGAAAGAAGCAAAGATTTTTCCAAGCAGAAGCTCTGTTTTGCTTAGTGAAGTTGAAAGAAGTGATTCTGCGGTTTTTCTTTCTTTTTCTCCTGCAAAACTGTCTGCTGCTATCACTGCTGAAGTTATTATTGGCATTGTCATTGTTATTGGGCCCAATATATTTATTGAAAAGTAATCCATAAATGCTATACTTTTAAAGGCAGGCAAAGCTGCGCTTATATTGGGTATTTTTATTGCAGCGGCTATGCTTGGGGCCTCATGAACTGCTATATACAAGGATAAAACTGGGAGAATGACAGCAAAAGCTAATGGTATGCCAAACATTGGACCGAAAATTAGTATACTGCTAAATGTTTCCTTTATATCCTTCCATGTAACTTGATACACTTTGTTTAGTTTCATTTTTAACCGCCCTTTGATATCCTTTCTACTAATGGTTCTATATAATCTATACCCAACACAAATGCCTTGTTTTTTATTAGTTTCCCTACTAAACTGTTAACATCCTTGTAGTTGTTTATGTAGAACTTTGCACTGCTTACCTCTTTGCTTTCCATTGAATCAAATTTGTATCCTGCCTTTTTAAGTACAGAAATAGCAACCGGCCTTGCAAACCTTATTAAAATGCTAGAAGACTTCATAATATCATTATATATATAGTAGGTAGTTGTATCCTCTACTATCTTACCTTCTCGCATTATTATAAGCCTAGAGTTAAATCTGGACACTTCATCAAGTTTTTGTGTAACAAAGAGGATAGTTTTCCGTTTCTTACCATAATCCAAAATAAAATTGCGTATCCATTCAGATGAGCTTGCATCGAGAAATGCAGTAGGTTCATCTAATAATAAAACATCAGGGTCATTAAGCATTGCCCTACAAAATGCTATCTTTTGTTTAGTCCCTCTGCTAAGCTCAACAACTTTCCTATCGAAAAATTTGAGAGCGTCCATCTCCTTAAGTATCTTTTTACTTTTACTGAATATCTCATTGTCTTTAAGCTTGTAAAGATTACCGAAGAACCTTAGGTTTTGTTTTACTGTCAAAAAATCATAAAGTGCATAATTATCAGAAAGAAGCGACATTTTGTCTCTAATTTCGTCATCAAAATATGGCCTTTTTCCAAATACTGATACAGAACCGCTGCTTGGTTTGTACAAGCCTATTATACACCTTAAAAATGTGCTCTTTCCCGCACCGTTAGGACCTAGAATTATATTAACCCCTTCTTTTGAAATGAAGGAGACGTTATCTAATGCAACAGTCTTTCTGAAAGTTTTATAAAGGTTTTTTATGGATATTGCAGTTTCCATACTATACTAACTTTAAAAGTTCTCTTAAATTAGTTATACTTATATTAGCAATTTTTGATTTATCGCCTTCTCTGGAGATATAAACAGTAAATGCTCCTATTCTGTTCCCAGGTATGATATCATTTTCACTATCACCTACAACTATTCCCTCATTTGGAGTTACTTTAATCCTCCTGAATGCCTCAATGAATATATCAGGTTCAGGTTTTCCATTTTTAACATCATCTGAGCTAACAACTGCATCTACTATCTCATTTAAACCAGACAATTCTAGCACTTTATCCAGTAAATCCCTTGACATTCCAGTTGCAATAGCAAATTTTACGCCTTTTTCTTTTATAGTTCTTATAACTTCTAAAGTCTCTGGATAAAGAATTTGGTCGCCTGCCGCTACAAAATTAAGAAAATTAGATTTTCTTTTTTCTTTTATTCTTTTCAAATCTTCCGCACTGCTTTCTTTTTTATACCTGCGAATTATATCTTTTGAGTCTATGCCTCTTGTATTTTTATATAATTCATTATAACCTATTTGTATCCCTTCCGAATCAAATGCGGCTTCCCAGGATTTTGCAAGTAATTTTGCAGTGTCGATTAAAGTCCCATCTAAATCAGAAGCTATCCCTTTTACCATTATGTATTATGAAAATAAAAATATAAATACTATTTAAATTAGTTTAAAAAAATAGAAATTTAAAAACAAAAAATAAAGAGATTAAAGCAAAGATTTAAATATAAAAACAGGAATACTTCCTTATCGAGGTACATAAAAGATAATCTTAATTCTTTATTACAAATGGCAATAAATTTATTCAATCCTGTATATGATGGTGTTTACATAACACTGCTTTTGTCTTATTTACTAGGGATAGTACATGGTATAACTCCTGATGAACATACCTGGCCAATAACCTTCTCTTATGCCGTAGGAAGTGGTAGCACTAAGAAAGGTGCAGAGGTTGGAGCCATATTTTCTGCAGGGTTTACCCTTCAAAGGGCATTGATGTCGGAGATAATATTCTTTGTGTTTGCATTTGGATTATATGAGTTTAAGGACTTTATCTCTTCACCACTTTTCTTTGGAATAGTATACTCAATTGTGGGATCAGTAATGTATATTGCTGGACATTACGTTAAATATGGTAGTTTTTATCCCCATGTAGAAGTTAATGAGTGGATAAGCGATAAGCTGAAGAAAAAATTTAAACACAAAGATACGGATTTTTATAAAAAAGACGTAAAACCTTGGATGGCATTTATACACGGTTTAATCGCAGGATTTGGATTTGGTGCATTTGCACTAATTATTTACTTTATATTTGTACCTAACATGCCAAACGCTTACGTTGCATTTTTGCCTGGATTGATGTTCGGTTTAGGAACAATGACAATGCAGTTTACTTTTGGAGCTTTATTCGGTACATGGGTAAGAAAAATTAAAAGGATTAGTACGAAAGGGCTGCAGTTTATTGCAAGATACATATCTTCAAGTGTTTTACTTTATGGAGGTTTAGCATTTGTTATTGCAGGAGTAAGTATAATCTTCTTCCCACAGATACTAACTTATGGGGTTATAACTCCTTTGCAAATACATAATTTGCATGATTTGGGGATAGGCTTCTTTATTGTCATTTTTGTAGTAGTTATAATAGGCTTTGTTTCATACAGAAATGCAATGAAGATAGCATTAAAGAAATACTCAAATGCCTAGGTATTTTTTCAATTTTTTTATAGCTAACCCTCTGTGGCTTATATTATTTTTTTCTATTAGCGACATCTGGGCAAATGTCTTTTCTTCCCCAACTGGCATAAAAATGTAATCCCAGCTTTTATTCGAGTTAAAATCACTTTTTACTATTGTTCCTTTTACTTTTCCAGTAAATATCTTAATTTTCCCTTTTTTATCAATATAACAAAGCGTACATACGGCAAACGCCCCATATTTTTTATATTTTTCAGCAATCTTATATATCCCTTTACTGCCTATAGACGAAAGAAACCACTTTATGAAAGGACCTGGTAACTTGTAATCAAATGCTTCTAAGTATACCGAAACATCATCTACAACCAAGTTGTTGACATTAGTTTTTGCCATTGCACTCAATGCTTTGTGTTTTGCAATTTCTATAGGGTCTAAAGATTGCATTTCATCTAAATCTAAAGAGAGTTTTTTAAACGCCGGGAGCATTTTACTGGCTTCCAAAAATTTCCCATTATTACTTGTTACATAGAACAGTTCCATATTATATTATAGTAACACCTTATAATTATAAACCTAAGCTAGTAAAACAATACTTGAGGGTTAGTTTAAAAGGATAAATTTAAAAAAAGATAAGGAAATGTATGGATCCAACCCTACATGTAATGTCAAAAAATGGGATGTTTCTTTTTAGATTTAATAATGGTGAATTCGGCTCTAAATGGTGCGGAATTTGGAAAGCAGATCAGAAATACTTTGATTACTTTGCATTTAAAATCGGAGAAGAATTCCTTTCTGAAGCTAATTTTAAGAAATTCTCTTTTTATAATTCACAGTTTTCAACGCTGTTATTTGAAACTACTAAAGGAAAGGTAATTGAAGAGGTAAAATGTTACGATGATTCTGTTTTAGTGTCAGTTACTCCTGATTTTGATTCTACAATAACTTGTGAAGTTGGCATAAATATAAGAAAAAGGGATGACAACTATCAAAAGGGAAAAAGATACAGTTTAACAGAAATAAAAAATGGTATAAAGGCCGAATTCAATGATAAGGCAGCATATGTTTATTTTTTAAATGGGAAATTTAATAAAGCCGAGTATTACGGGATACATTCCCCGGGGTTATATGCAATTAAAAAAGGCTTAACGCATTACCTTGATGGGGGAGAAGTACAAAATAAATACGTACCTGGAAACATTACTTTTGATTTAAAAGCTGATCAAACCTATGACATACTCTTTTCAATCAGGGATATGGATTTTGATTCAGTGTACAAACTTATAAAAAACAAGATAAAATATGCAGAAGAGTACGGTGAGATAATTAAAACAGAAAGCAAAAAATTCGATATAGATATAATAGATAAAGAGCTTTTAATGGATTCTATTGATGCAATATATTCCTATACAAATTTCAATGATGATGAGTTCTACGCAGGTTTTCCATACTTTAATCAATTTTGGCTAAGAGATGCATTGATTATTTTACCTTCATTCCTAGCTATGGGAAACTTTTCTTTTGTAAAAAAGATTTTATCAAAAGTAACTCAAGAAATAAATGAAAAAGGGTTACCAAACATAATAAACGGAAGTTTATATCCCAAGGATGTGCTTGGACTTTTATTAATAGATTTGTATGAATACTTTAAGTATACTGGAGATACCTCATTAATTGACCTAGTCTCCAAGAAAAAAGAGAGTATAATTAAGTTATGCAGTGAATGGATGGATAACGGATTCGTACATGATAAGGGCAGGGAAACTTGGATGGATTCAATGGACAGGGAATTTTCAGTTGAAATTCAGGCAATTTGGGTGAAGGCATTATATGGATTTTATAAAATGTTTAAAGATTCATCTGCAAAGCAAATGTCTGAAACTCTAAAAAAAAGTATTAATGAACTATTCAAAGAAGACCACTTAATGGACCAAAAAGATAAGGACATAAACAGTGCAAATCAGATATTTGCATTGTACTTTGATATTGTTGATGCAGACAAAAAAGAAAAGATAATAAAAAATATAGAAAATAACCTGCTTTCGGAATATGGCATTTTATCAGTATCAAAGAACGACAAAACCTTTGATTTTAATGGTTATCAAAACGGAGCTGTATGGCCTCTCTTAACAGAGCTGTTTACAGCTGTGGCATTTGAAAATGGAAAATATGAACTTGGTAAAAAGTTAATATCAATACTTAAAGATCAAAATGACAACGCACAATGTTCATCTAGAATAAATGAGATATTTCAAGCTGATGGAAGTCCTAAAGGCTGCCCATCGCAGGCTTGGTCAATAGGCTTAATACCATTTATAACAGAAAGAGATATTATGGGTATAGAACTCAATATACCAGAAAGCGAGATAATTATAAGAAAAAGAGAGGGGATAGTTGCTAAAAAAGATATCAACATAGAAGGAAAAAGAATAAACATTGAAATTAAAGGCGAAAAAGTTAAAGCTAATTCAGGCATATTAGAATTATCTGATAAATTTATTTTAGAGCTTTAACTTTAGATATAAACTTCTTTATATCATTAAGAAACTTTTTCTTACTCCCCATATTATCAAGGTAGTAATCTGCAGAAGCTATAACCTCTGCTATTCCGTAACCCAATTCCTGCTTTTCTCTCCATTCAAATTCACTATAAGAAGAAAAATCGCTTTCATTTTTACGTTTTACTATCCTTTTAAACCTTACTTGCTTATCAGCAGTTATGCCCAATATAATTGGTTTATGTCCTTCTTTTTTTACCTCTTCAACTTCAGACATCCTTCTTGATCCGTCTAGCACTGCAATATCCGCAGTTTTAAAAACTTCCTTTAACTCCTTTTTAACCAAGTCTATAACGTATTTGTTTCCATGCTCTTTGGTCATTCTTTTTGAGAAAAGCCGTATGGATCGGTTATTTATCTCCAACCCCCTCCTTCGCATTTCCTTTCTTACTGCATCGCCCATACCTATCACAGGCACTTTAAGTTTTTTAAATTCAATTGCTGCGGTTGATTTTCCGCTCCCAGGCATCCCTGTTAGTATTATAACTTTTTTCATAATGAGACTTTAAATTTTATTGAGATAAATACTTATTGTATTATATATCTTGTGAAAGAGAGTAAATTAAGTATTTAGGATAACCTATGTAAGGAATCACATATTCAACTTTTCCAACTACATGACTGTAGGGTATATTATACTCAAAGGGTAATGAAAATGGATTTGCATCCCCTTTTGTAGTATAATAATATGTTCCATTTATCTCGGTTTCATTTATAACTCTGTGTATAATATTCTCATCTAAGCCCTCATAATCTATATGGTATATTATCACATCACCAACCTTTATCTGTGATGGTGGCACCCTATAAGCTACAGCAAGTGAACCTATATTTATGCCATTTGGAAAAGGCCAAGTCTTTACAACAGACATATTAAATCCATGTGAAGCTAACCACCCATAATAAGTCGAATTTATCTCTGGTTCTTGATGAACCATGCTACCGGATACAACTGCACTTATATAACTGACGGGTGTGAAAGCATAAACTGAGGGTAAAGCTATATATACAAAAATAACATAAAAAACGACTATATAAAAAACGACAGAATAGGTATTATCTCCACTTAATAATTTTCTTACAAAAGATTCGCTTTCTTTACCTTTCATTTTTT
>JAMDDW010000031.1:9555-11553 GCA_023488405.1 Candidatus Parvarchaeota archaeon
ATGATAACACCAATGACTTCAAAAATTGTAAAGATGGTTATGACTCTCTATCTTTAATTCACATGGAAGTTACCCCAATTTATGAACTTTTCAAATCTGACCAATATGACTTTTCATCGCTTTTTTTCTTGGATTAATTTTCAATTGTTGGTACATCATGTTTTTATCCTGGATTACTATCTTCTTAAGCAATTTTACCTTTCATTTTTTTACTTAAATAAGGAGTTCAATTCCTTCTTTGCTTCCTTCAAATCGGATTCGGTCTTTTCGATTATTTTCTTAAGGGTTTTTTCAGCATCTTTCCCTTGAGTTTTAATTACAAAAATTGACGATTTCTCTAGAGGGTGCTCCATTACAAATCCTGCAAATGTTACATCATCAAAAGAATCTGCTTCTTCCTTGATTAGATTAAGAACTGATTGAGTACCTCCTTGCACCCTGAATTTTATAGATGAGTCTTCTTTTTCCAAAACTTTTATTTCCATCATTTAAATAGCCTCCTTTTATTTTAATAGTTTTCTACACATAAATTAATAGCTTTTACTAATTATTATTCGCATTTTGTGTACCCACAGTTCTTACAAATGAAGCACCCGTTCTCAAATATAAGTGTTTTTTGATGGCATTCTGGGCATACTGTAGCTTTTTCATTTTCTAAGTTGTCGTTATTTTTTAGAACACCGTGTAATGTTTCATTTTGCTTGTCAGGATCCCTATTCTTTAAGGTAAGCTCTATTGCTTTGGCGATTCCATCTGGGATAGAAAACACTTGTATGCCGTTAAACCAAAGTGAGTTCCCACCCTTAATGCCTTTTAATGTACGAATAACCCGATTTATGTCACCACCAGATTGAAGGTATATACTTATGAGCCTGCCCAATGCTTCTGTAAAGCTCTTTTCAGTCTCGCCGGACCTACCCATATCTATGAATATTTCCTTTATCTTTGAATTTTCGTCTCTATTCACAGTAAGATACATATTGCCTTGTGAGGTTGGCATTCTTATTGTAGTACCATTTAGCATAAATGGTCTTTCTTCCTCGTTTAATTTTTCTTCCTTCTTAACAGGTTTTTCGTCAGTTGCCTTAAGTATATCATCCTTTGAACCCTCTCTGTAAACGGTTATTGATTTGCAACCTAGTTTCCATGCATACCTGTATATTTTATCTACAGTTTCAGCATCTGTTTCAGCTGAGAGATTTACAGTAGAAGATATTGATGAATCGATATGTTTTTGTATTGTAGCCTGCATTTTTACCCTAAAGAATGGGTCTATTTTGTGGGCAGTAACAAAAAGGTCTGGAAGTTTACTTTTGTCTTTTATGCTAAATTTATCCATATACCTTTTAACAAAAGGATCTAAAACCTCAAACTTCCCTTCGGATAAAGACTCTGATCTACGAGTATAGCTTAAAGCAAAGATAGGCTCTATTCCACCGCTTACTCCTGCCATTGAGGATATAGAACCGGTTGGAGCGACAGTAAGTATACATGCATTTCTTAAACCCTTCTTTTCTATTTTATCCAAAAGCTTTTTGTCTAGCCTTTTTACAAAATTTCTTTGAACATGTTTTTCTGCTACAAATGCAGGAAATGAACCCTTCTCAATTGCAATATTAGAGCTTTCATCATAAGCAATTTCTTTTATTTTCTTCATTAAAGAATCTACAAATTCTATTGCATTATCACTGTCATACCTGAGATTCATGCTTATAAGCATATTTGCAAGGCCCATTATCCCAAGCCCTATTCTTCTTGCATGAACAGTTTCATTCGCCTGTTCTTTTAATGCATGCCTGTCATAGCTATAATCCAATACATTATCAAGGAAACGTACTCCATAACGAACTGTCTTTTCAAGATTTTCCCAATCTACCTCAGCTGAAACAGATGCTGAAACTGTAGATAAAATATACAGGTATGCATGGAAACTAGGTTGCAAATCAATAACCGTTTACAGAGAGGGTTCAAAGGATGATATACTTAAGGCAACTGACG
>JAMDDW010000032.1 GCA_023488405.1 Candidatus Parvarchaeota archaeon
TGATGCCGTAGTTGTAGCCTATGGCTACAACTACGGCATCAACCTCGAGTGTTTTGCTTGTTTTATTTGTGTTATCAAAAAGTTCTATGCTTTTCACAGTGTTTCCATCGCCGTTTATCTTTTTTACGTCAGTATTCATTATTATCTCCGCTTTGTTGTCTCTTTTTACTGCATCCACGCTTGACTCAGCGGCTTTAAAAGTGTTGTTGTGCTGTATTATGTAGCTCTTCTTGCATACTGGTGAAAGCTGCATCTGATAATCAAAAGCTGAATCTCCACCGCCGATAACCGCAACTATTTTGTCCTTGAAGTCATTTACAGATTTTACTGCATAGTACAGGCCTTTTCCTTCATACTGCTCTTCTCCTTCTATGTTCAATTTATTCGGATGGAAATCCCCTACTCCTCCGCATATAAGGACTGCTTTGCTGGTGTATTTTTTCTGGCCGTTAACTTCTATTGTGAACCTGTCGTTTTCAGGTATTATGTCTGTTACCTTTGAATTGAATTCAATCCTTCTTTTGAAAAGCTGGCTCTGCTCGTACATTTTGTCTGATAAATCTATTGCCTTCATCTTCGGCACAGCCTGCACGTCATACACTATTTTTTCAGGGTAAAGTTCCAACATCTGTCCACCATGCCTGTCTAAGCTTTCAAGTGTTATGCTGTTTATCTCTCTAAGGCCTGCACAAAAAGTGGCAAACATCCCTGTCGGTCCTGCTCCTATTATTATAAGGTCAGTATCTTCCATGGACTTATTAACTGTACTCTCTCCAAGTATAACCGCAGTTTACGCACTTATAGAACCTAGTTGGCGGTTCATCCGAGCTTCTTGTCTGCTCAGTCCAAGATATTATCTTTTTCTGGCCGCATTTAGGGCATTCTGTGTTTGTTTCAAACTCCATTTGGGACATGTTTTCTTCTTCAGATGGAGCCTCTTCCACAGTCTTTTTCTTCAGCTTTTTCGTCTTTCCTTTTAGTTCCATGTCTTCTTCTTTCATTTTATAATATAGTAATCTGCAATTCTTAAATCTTGCTTTTCATTTAAAAACCTTTCTAAAAACTAAATTTATAACTCATAAAAGGTATATTAAAATATGAAAATAAGTCATCTGGTAGTGATTTTGCTCTTATTATCAGTGTTTTCGGTATCGTTAGTTCATGCACAGGCAGGCATACCTCCTCCGTCTACCTCCTCTTCAAGTGGTTCATTTCTTTCGGGGCTATCTTCTGGTAATTCCTACATCTATGCAGGATTCTTCGCAATAGTGATGTTTATAGTATTTGCAATAGCTTTGGATAGGACGCAGCTTTCTAGTGGTGGAATAGCGATTTCCTTCATCTTTGCACTTATAACCTTCTTTCTCCTTTATAGTGATAGCACTTTGCTGCATTTCTTCCTAAACGCCTTTATAGTCCTGGCATTTATAGCATTGATACTAGGAATGCTTGCTGCCGTTAAGTCTCCAAGGTCTATAAGGCTGATTGGCTTAATTGTTGCGCTTTTCCTTATTATAATCTTGTTTGAAAATGACACAAGTCTTACTAACTCTGTAAACTCAATACTGCACATAAATATACTCAGCATACTCCCGCTTGTATTTGGAATAATTACAGTAGCCGTCTTTATAATCCTACTTCTAAGAGGGGTAAAAACGCACAGCAATATAGTTTTAAGGGTTATCCTGCTTTTCATAGTCTTTCTTTTGATTGCATTGCTAATACCAGGGTTTGCAGGATTCCTGTTCAGTCCAATAGTTTTGGTTCCATTGTTTGTTGCCATACTCCTAGTTATATTCCTAATTAGAAGGGCAGGGAGGCATGGCCCGAAGCTCTCAAAAGAGGATAAACAAGCAAAAAAAGAGGCAAAGGTGCAACAGAAAGCGCTTTCTTCAATAGCACAAAGAAAGCAGGCAAATTCTTCTACTCTTCAAGAGTATAGGGATCTGCTGAAAAAGGGCAGCCTTACTCCACAAGAGCAGTTGAGGATGGCCCAGCTCAAAAACAAACTGGCAAATGAAGCCTGGAAGAACGTTGCCGATAGGACAAAGCTTACGCAGGTGCAATACTCCAAGAAACAACTTTCAAACAATAGGGATTTGCAGAAACTAACCGGCTTTTTCTCAAGAGATCAGGCTTTAAAGAATTTAAAGTCAAATGCTCAAAGTAATTACAAACTGTCATGGTCGCAAAAAAGAGCATTGAAGAAAGATCAGAAAGATCTTAACAAGAAAAATACATTTATAAGCAACACTGGAAATAGTCAGGCCGGAGATCTTTTTGATTTGGCAAACGCAGCAAACCAAGGTGCGCTAGGTAAAGTTCCTTCAAAAAGAGAAGCAAAGAAAATGTATGAGCGTAGGCTTAAAAATGAGGGCACTATCAAAAGGTCCTTTTTTGAGAGAAGAAGGGAAGCAAAAGAGCTGCAAAAATCCAGAGAAGAAGCAGCAAAGAACAATGAAATTTTCCAGATGTCAAACGCAGTAAACCAAGGCGCTTTTGGTATACCTCCTACTAACAGTTTAGCAAAGAGAATGTTCAGAAGAAGAACATCAAAAGAAAGCAGACAACAGGAGGTTTTGGATTTGCTTAAGCAGCGTAATGCCGACTTAGATCCAAATCTTAATTTATCGGATTCTACAAGAGCAAAGCGCATCAAGGAAATAGATAAAAAGCTTAAGAAAATTTCAGATAAAATAGATCCAAATTCCATAGTTCCAAAATCTCCCGAGCAGATAAGGCAGGAGAATCTCAGAAACCAGCAAGCGCAGCAGAGGAGAGAGGAATTGAAAGAGGATCAAAGGCTTGCAGACGCTCAATTAGAAGCCGTAAGGATGCATGCAGAAATGGAAAGGCAAGAGCAGGAAAGGTTAGCAGAGCAAGCGAAATTGGCGGAAGCTGCAAGACAGCAAGCCGAACATGATAGGTTGATAAAGGAACAGCAGGAGCAGATAAAACAAGAAATGCTGGAAGAGCAAAGACGCGCAGACGCTCAATTAGATGCTTTGAAAAGAGCCGAGCAGCAGAGATTAATTGAGGAACAGAGAAGACAGGAATTAGAGGAGGATCAAAGGCTTGCAGACGCTCAATTAGATGCTGCGAGAAAGGCCGAACAACAAAGAGCTGAAGAAGCTGCAAATAAAAGCCAGCAAGCAGGTTCACAGGCTGTAAATCCTGGTGTTGTAGGCCCAAGCAGCGCATTTGACAAGAGGGTGAAACCTATTTTATGGTTCTCTCATAAATCTCCTGTAGATGAAAATGGAAAATTGGATGCCCAAATGCAGAACCAAATAGAAGTAAATGGTTTAATGAGCAGACGTGAAAATTTGGTTGGCTTAATAAGTTCTGGAAAACTGTCTGGAAAACAGCTTAAGGATGCGCAAAATGAATTGAATAGGATCGATTACCGGCTTAAAAAATACGGCAGGGATATACATAGGTAAAATAGCAATATTTATTTATCCCATGTTTTTATTCTTAGATTGTATTTATGCTTTGTTAAGGGCTCGTGGCGCAATTGGCAACGCGCTCCCATGGCATGGGAGAGACTACGGGTTCAAATCCCGTCGAGTCCATTAACTTTTAAAATCAGCCGATAAATTAAATTTTAAGCTTCTGTTTCTGATTTGTTATTCTTTGATGTTCTTCCAAAATAATTTTTTAGCATCATGAAGAAAATGGGAACTTGGTAGAAATAAAATATTGAGTTCCATATCCCTCCATAATAATTTCCAAGAGGTTGTGTATTCACGGTAGTATAATAAAGTACTGAATTTATCACGCTTCCAATTTCATACAAAAATCCATATTTTGCCGTTTTTACTCTGTTATTAGCGGTTGCAGTAAGCCCAGCAATCGTTAATCCCTCCTGAGCAAGTGCTATGTTGTACCATTCGTGTCCACCAACTGTGAAATAAGTATACAGAAAAGGAAGAACTACCTTCGCATTGTAAGCAAAATCCTTGCTCCAGTTTGCAACGCCAATGGACAATGCACCAAGAGAAGCTATATAAGGTCTAAGAGAGCCAATCTTTTCATGATAAAGTTCCTTGAATTTAGTTAAAAGCCCTTTTTTGGTAGCCATGTTGCCCTCCAGCAACTTTTCTAGGTCTTCAGCCATTGTTAGTTTAGGCAAATATCCTTTTTATATTTTAGTAAATTTCTATAACCTCTGAATGTTTTTGTATTGCTATTTCAGTATCAAAACAGAATTTTACTGCCTTTTACCATTTGGAAAATGAAATCAATTGCCAGTACTTTCTATCATCCTTATTTCAGTTGCTCTTGTTGGGTAAATCTTGCTTAATTTCTTATGAAGCTGGTTTTGCACCTTTCCAGCAAGAACATCCAGAATTAATTCCTTTAAGTTCTTCTTTTCGGCTAAGCTGTCTATAAATTCGCCCGCTTCTGCTCTTACGAATTTTTTGTACTTGTTCTCTGCCTTGTTTATTATTATCAATGTCTTTATTGCATATTCCTTTTCGTCTATTTTTACCTTTCTCACCACTTCTATTTTTGAAGAATTATGTCTTACCATCCTACCAACCTGCTCTCTTGAAAGCACAAGCGATTCAAGCTGTGCATTCGCTGTGTTTTCAGTCGAAGAGATTAATCTAAAGCCAAGTTTAAAGCCTGGTTTTGTCTTTATCTCGGGCAGATTGTTTGCATTTACAAATAACAATCTTTTTGGTATGTTAGCTTCATTTCCATAGACGCTGCCTATCTCTGCGTTGTCAAAATCAACGGCTTTTACCTTGTACCAAGAATTGGGCTGATTCATATCTTTACTACCAACCTTGCAGATTCAAGCGAGTATTCATAGTCTTTAGGTAATACTTTGGTCTGTTTATAGTATTTAATGAGCTTTTTTATCCGGTTTTCAAGAACAACCAGACTTCTTATAGAATGTTTATCTTTTTTCATCTTATCAACATGCATGTGCAGCTTTACTGCCTTTTTATAAAGAGCTATTAAGTCTTCAGGCAATTGTTCCTGTATCCCCCTACTTTTAAGTATGGTGCTTATGCTTTTCTTTGTAATGTCCTTTACAGAAGGTATTCCATACTGATCCTTTAATACTGTGCCTATTTCTGATTTTGTAAGTCCCTTCTGTGACTTGTTTATTATGAGCTGTTCCACTTCCTCCTGCTTGTAATTAAGCCAGTGAGGCACGAACCTGTTCTTAACGTTAATAACTTTCATTATATCTCCTCCTCTCTTCTATATCTTTAAGATGAGTATCTATTCCTTTAAATTCTTTTCTAATTTTGGATTTATAACCATGAAGGAAATAGGAGTAGGCTTCTTTATATAATTCGTTGTGCTTTGATTTTAACGCGTTTTTAAACAGGAATATATCGCTTGCAAAATCCTCGTCTTTTGATGAATGGTAGCTCAATCCAAAATCTATAATATACAGCTTTTTATCTTTTCTAATAATGTTTGCAGTAGTAAGGTCTCCGTGTATTACTCCTAAATTATGCATTTCAGCAACCGCAATGCCTACCTCCTTTGCATCGTTGACTGAAAATTTCTCTGCTAGCCGTATCCCTTCTATTTTTTCCATCCAGATCTCCTTTTTACCTTCGTTGTATTTCAAAGGCTTTGGAACGTTTAATCCGCCTTTGTAGAGAAACTGCATTACATTGAATTCTGCCTTGCTTCGGCTTTTTCTGAGTTTTTCGTCTATCTCCCTTATCCTGTAGCTTTTCTTTACCCTTCTTTTTATTATTGTGCCGTTTTCCTCGTATATAATAGCTTCGGATCCAACTGCAAGCGTTTTCATGTTTTTATGAAGACTCTGTCTCCATCCTCCAATACATGCGAAAGAGCAACTCTCTGGCCCTGGAATTTTGCGCTTTTGCCGAATACCACTGCATAAGCGTTTTTTTCGGTCTTAAGGTGCAGTTTTTTAACCAAGTCTTTGACTGTTTCGCCCCTTTCCATTGCAACGGCATCCTTTGAGTTTTCAGTGTAAACCCCTATGACTCCAAAGTCTTTAAGCGCTTTTTCCACGTCTATCTTTTCATTTATTACCTGAAAGCTGCAGTACCTGCTTATTTTCTCCTTTGATATTATTATTTCGCTTTGCAGGAGCAGGTCCTTGTTTTTTTCTGGGTCCTTAATTGAGAGCATCTGCACCTGAACGTTGTTTATCTTTACTATGCCGTAAAGCAGGTTGTCTACTCTTGTTAGATTAAACAGCTTTAGTACGTTTTCATCACTGTAACCCACAAGCGAAACTCTCGGCCATCTTTTTCTTATGGCAGTTGCCTTGTGAACCAATGGCTTTCTGCTTGCCTCTTTTTTTAGCAAGGAAAGCCTTCTTTTCAATGATCCAAACTCTCTATCAGTTCCCTTGTGCTTTGGAAGGATAACCATCATCCTTTTAAGTATCCTTTCCTTCTCTTCAAGGTCCTTTTCCTTGCTGTATCTTTCCTCCAATTCATAATATTCTTGGGGCGCATTCATTGGCATATTTACCTGTATTTTATCTCCACCGTATCGGTCCTAAACCTTGGTTTTATTGCAAGGTCTTTTTGCATGTAATCCCTCATAAGGTAACCTGTATAAGCAATCATTGCGCCGTTATCGCCGGCAAATTCCATAGGTATTGCCTTAAATGAAGCATTTCTGTCTTTACACATCTTCTCTCCCATCTCATTCAGCCGTTTGTTTGCTGCAACCCCTCCAGTTATTACTAAACTGTCTTTTAAGCAGTATGACATTGCCCTCTCGCTGGCTTCTATAAGCATTGAAAAGATAGTTTCCTGCAGAGAGAAGGATATGTCCTCAATCTTCTCCTTGCCTATCAATCTTGAAATGAATGTCTCTATGCCGGAAAAACTTACATCCATGCCTTTTATGCTGTATGGCATTTCAATGTAGTGCCTGCTTTTCCTTGCCAGTTCTTCTATCTTAGGGCCTGCGGGAAAAGGTATGTTTAATCTTCTCCCTATTTTGTCAATAAGGTTTCCCACGCCTATGTCCTGCGTTTCGCCAAATACTATGTATGTGCCATTGTAATAAGTTATTATTTGCGTGTTGCCGCCACTTACATAAAGCATCACCGGGTCGTTTAATTTGGTGTAAAGCCTTGCTATTTCAAGATGGGCTATGCAGTGGTTTACTCCTATCAGTTTTTTATTGTATTTCTTTGATAAAAAAGTTGAAAGCTGCGCCCCTACTTTGAGAGAAGGTATTATACCAGGGCCTTGGGAAAATGCGAATAGGTCTATGTCCTTTAACTTCAACCCGCTTTTATCAAGCGCTCT
This sequence comes from Candidatus Parvarchaeota archaeon, assembly GCA_023488405.1. Taxonomy (GTDB): domain Archaea; phylum Nanobdellota; class Nanobdellia; order Parvarchaeales; family Parvarchaeaceae; genus Parvarchaeum. Next base: position 7,275 of record JAMDDW010000032.1, read on the forward strand.
TTTAAGTATCTCTGGGGCAAATTTAAAATGATGCTGTGCCGCTTCCCTCGGTATTATCCCACCAGAGGCAGGCTTAAGTGTGTCTCTTTCATTTGCTATTATCTTTTCATCGTCAGAAATGCCAACACCAAAAGTGTGCGCAGTGCTTTCTATACCCAGAGTATACATTTATAGAATAAGGATCAGTGCTTATTTAATTTTTATCCTTTCTTTTAAATTCAGTGTAACCGCATCTTCCGCATGTATATCTATTATCGTGTTCAGCAAGGAAAGTACCCTCGCCGCACTTAGGGCATGTACGGTTGACTCTAGTTATAGACTCACCTTCTATCTTGTACATTTTCCAGATTTCACTTTTTTTCTGTTTCTTCTTTTCCATTCTTTATACCGTTCTTTTCAAGTATGTATTTCGGCAGTATCTTTTTTGCCATTTCCTCATTTTTGTAAACATGCGCTATACCTTTTGCCTCATTTTTTCCGTACGTGCTTTTTATGGTGTAAATAACAAGAAAACCATTTTTTTCTTCTTCTTCCAAAGTCTTCCTAGTCTCATCTATCTTTGCAGGCTCGCCACTCTTTAATTTTACAGTGAAGTTGATTATTTCCCTGTCAAGATACTTATCATTTATCTTAGAGTTTATTTTAACTTCCATATTCACTCAACAGAAATTGCGTACTTTCCGTTCTTTGCAATGTTCATTGCATTTGCTATGGCAGATTTTTCGCTGTCGGAGATTATAACAACGCCTTTCCATTTAAGTGAAAGGTCCTCGCTGCCGCACATAGGGCATTTTCTATCTTCAGTCAGAAAATTGCAAACTCTGCATGCTTTCAATGCCATAATTATTTCTTAGCAGCCTCCTTTTTCTTTGAGCCCAATTTTCCAAGGCCGGGGGAACGCATTGTTAATCCCACTTTCATTATTCCTTTAGTGCTAACTGCTATTATGCTTGCTATTACAGTATCACCCGTTTTTACTGTCATTTTTGTCCTTCTGCCAGTAAGTGCATTCTTGGAGAAATCAACAAAGTCATCCATTGTCTGTGAAATGTGCACCAATCCATCTATCGGGCCTATGTTTACTATTGCTCCTATCTCACTTACTTCCACTACTTGCCCCTTAACCGTTTCGTGTAAAGTTGGCAGGTATGCTAGCATCCTGAATATAGTGTCGTAGTATATTGAAGCGTCATTTGGTATTATTATTCCTTCCTCTATGCTATCAATGCCTATTAACCCAATGAGCAAAGCCTTGTCTTCTATTATCTTTCCTATGTAGTTTTTTCTTATTATCTCTGTAGTGGCTTCTTTCCTGTCTTCTTCCAGCTTGCTTGGCTCAACCCTTACCTTATCCCTTAACGTTATAATTTCGTACATACACTTTAATAAAATTTTATATCCTATAAATATATTTATTTATCTCATTAAGAGATACTATGTATTTAAATAAGTTTATTTTTGGGCTATTGCGAATTAAATAAAATGGAAAACAAATCGATTCTTGTTATAGGAGCAGGAGCAGTAGGTTCCGCCTTTCTTGAAAGTTCCCAAGGAATCTTTAAAAAAGTTGGGATTTTTGACGGGGACATAATATCAAAAAGCAATTTAATAACACAGCCTTTCTATAAAGGCTGTGACTTTTCTTCCCCTGTTTCAAAGGTGGCCTTTGCAGTGAACAAACTCAATTCTTTGAACAGCGGCACGGAATACGAAGGATATGAAAGATATTTCACCGAAAAAGACTTCGAAACGATGAAAGAATACGATATTATAGCAGATTTTACCGACAATGTCAACAGTAGGAAAATAATAAACAATGGCTGCGTAAAATACAGGAAGGCAGCGGTTTTTGTATCCTTGAATGAAAAGGAAGCATTCCTGTTCTTTTACAGAGAAAGCGCCTGCTTTAACTGCCTCTTCAGGAATTCAATAGGTCACGTAAAAGAGGGCTGTGAATCAATCGTTTCAGCGCCCAAAAATGAATTTGTTTCGTTTTTGAAGGAAAACATAATCGAATTTGCTTCAAGTAAAATAGATGGCGGCAGGATCATGTTATTTAATCTTTCAAACAAAAGAGTTTTAAGTAGCATGCTTAAAAAGGACATGGAATGCGAGGTATGCGTTAAACACGCAATGAAAAATTTTGAAGACGGATTCTTGCAGGTATGTTCCTCAGGCATAAAATTTTCATATGGGAAAAAGCTGAACTTAAAAGAATTAAGCAGCAGGCTTTCAGGCGGCATATTATACGGAGAGTATCTTATTTTTAACCAAAACAATAAATCAATGCTTGTTTCTTTAGACGGCGATTTTCTGTTTACTGGCTACTCAAGAGAGGAAGCTGGAAGACTAATAACCGCGCTTGTTTCTCAGAACCCTAAACATAAGGAATAAGCTGGAAATCACTAGAAGAGAAGCTATTGCAATCAAATATACATCGTTGTCTATCTCATGCGAAAGTGTGCTTCCCCCTATTTTTACGTTTCCATAATAGAAGCCATTCCCGTAAAAACTTGAATAGTTTAATGCAACTATAATTATTATCGCAATGCCGACAGCAGAGCCAACAACCGCTAGGGAAAGCAGAGTTTTCCTTCCAATCTTATATTGTTTGCGTTTTTTCATATTTTGGCATAAGTACAATTATTTAAATACTTCCCAGTCATAATATTAATATGTTAGAAAATATCGCTATGACTGCTTTCAATTTGACGTCGAACAAGACAAATGTCACTACGACGTTGACTTCACCAGCTCCAGGCGTTTCGTTGCTGTTTTCCGGTGTAGAATCGTTTCTTTTTCCATTTCTTTTGGTGTTTGCTATAGTCTACGGCGTTCTTCAAAGAAGTGAGATTTTCAAGGGAAAAAGCGACATAGATGCAATAATCGCATTCGTTCTTGGAATAATATTTGCTACCACGAATTATACGCTTAAGTTAACATATCTTATACTTCCAATTGTTGGCATAGTTGCAATAGTTATATTCATGCTTTTGGTTATAGGGTCTATGCTCTACGGCAGCAGCTCCGAACTTTTAAAGAGTAAGTCGGGAAGGAAGATAGTAGTAATCATAGCTGTACTGATTTCTGTGGGATTGATAATATGGGTTCTTATAACTGCCAATTTGGGATTCGTTGGTCTTTCCTCTAAATCAGTATCCCAAGACTTGTATACATACGCGCCTTACATAGTAGTATTCCTTGCACTAATAATAGGCGCGTATTTTCTATTCAAATAATTGAATACTTATAAGTGAATATATTTAAAGAAAAGTTTAAATACTAAAAGTATCCATAATTATTCATGGTAATTGCAGCAGCAGGGTCTCTCTATTCCCAGATTGATAAGGCATTGAGCCTTATAACTCCTCCTAACGTTACAAACCCCATAGAGTTCTGGCTCGCTTTTCTTCTTATATTAGCGATTTTAAGCACGGTCCTTAAGAACGTAAGCTACTTTGCGGACAATAAGAACAAAGGGGCCAGGGGATTAATAGCACTTATAATATCCTATTTCGCTGTAACGGTTGCATGGGTAAGCCCGATACTTATTTACATGTCTTCTACTCTTGCAGTTACCGCCCTTATTCTAGTGGCGATGCTTATAGTCGCAAGCTTGCTTAAGTTTGACATAACGGGAAATAACGCAAAATGGCTTTTCGTCGTAGCAATAGGAATACTCTTTTTAGGCGGGGGCGTATTTTCGAATGCGCTTGTGCCCTCTAGTTCAGGTGTAGGCAGTGAGCTTTCTAACATTGGTTCTTCATTGATAGGGCCGAATCTCGCATATTTGATCTTGGGGATAATAATCATTTTTGTTATCGCATTTACTTTCGGTGGCGGTGGCGGTTCAAGCAAGAACCCCTAGGAGGATAAAATGATAAATTTACCGGCTTTTGGTTTGTATGATTTAGCAGTATTTGTCTTAGTCTTTGCTTTAGTATACGGCCTACTTGCCCGTTCAAAGTTCTTTTCAAGTTCTGACATCCCA
>JAMDDW010000015.1 GCA_023488405.1 Candidatus Parvarchaeota archaeon
TTTAATATTATTAATATTAACAAGTGCTATTTATAAAGAATACGGGCCGGTGGTCTAATGGCATGACGTCACGTTCGCATCGTGAAGGCTCCGAGTTCAAATCTCGGCCGGTCCAAAGATAAAGATTATTAAGTTTTTTATCAGAGGAATACTTTCTGGTGGTTTCCCCTTCCCCATATTATTTTATTGGTAAAGAAAAGGGATACTGCTGAAACAATTATTATTGAAAAAGTAGATATTATCGAAAAATCTGTTCTTCCAAATGCAAGCATATACTTAGAGATTATGCTTATCATAAATATATCAAAGGCAACTACTGCAAGTATGAATGCATTGAACTTGCCAAAGCGGTATGCAGAGCTCAGGAATCCCTTGTTCCTGAAGTTTATCTTCTCATTTACAATAAAATTAGAAAAGCCGCTTATTTCACCACCCAAAAGAACAGCTAACGGGTAGAAAAAACCCAAGCTTAGACTGGTATATACCATCAATAAATTAATGATATAAGAAAAGGAAGAGATTAGGCTGTAATTTATTGATGTCTTGTTAAAACTCTTTATTACGGATTCTACCATCTCTGCCAGGTTTATCCTTTTATTGTCTTTCCCATATTCCTCTCGTATTATTTCTGTATTGTGTATACCATGAGCATTAAGGATATTTATTGATTCAACCATGAAAGACTTACCATTTAGTTTTGTGTCTCTTAAAAGAAGCGCCGCTTCCTTGGTTATTATTCTATTAAATGAAAAATTATTATATGAATTCCCAAATGACAATAAATTAGAAAGTTCTGTAACAACCATTTCTCTAAAATTTCTTCTTCCGCTTTCGATTAGATTGCCGCCATTTAAGTAATCAGTAAACCACGTTGCATTAATAACAGAATAACTTTCAAAAGTAACAACCTTTTCAGCACCTAAATTTAGAGCAGCTGAAAGCCCTAAGCGAAAACTCTCCCCAAAAAGTCGTATATGCGCAAACCTCACAATAATAAGATTGTTCCATCTGCTTTCATCTTCCTCATTAGAGTCTAGTAAGACTATTGAAGGGCTTTTAACAACTTTATTCAGTTTATCCAGAAACTGCTGCCTCTGCGTGCTTTTCTGATTTACAAACGCAGGTAAAAGGAACGCTACACTCGGATTGCTCATTAATAAGTAAACACAGTAACTCATATTTAAACTTAATTTTCTACCTTTTAAAGGTAACTTGTTTTATTTTATGGCTAGATATCTGTAAATTTTACAAGTATTCCGCCAAAAGAATTTAGCTGGCTTAAAGATTCATCGTTTTCATCGAATAGGATTATTTCGCAGCCAAAACTATCGAGCTTTTCCAGAATTTCTTTATTATTGAGTACATATTCCTTTGATAATAAGGCCTGCAAGGGCCTTTTCTCCTTCAATTCGGCGTTTATCTCTTCTTTTCCATATACATAGCCTTTTTCATTTTTAGATATGCCTGTTAAGTATTGTCCCATGAGCTTTCTTTGGATAGATAATCTTGCTTTGCCCAATGCAGCATTTATGCTGTCCCTAGACAGAAGTTCTTTTAACCCCGTATCTGCATACGAAACATTCTCATATACAATATTTTTGTCTTTAAGATGATTTTTCCTCAGATCTTCGTTGTCCATTGCCTTGCCTGCCACTATGAAAACGCTATATCCTTTTTTGTATTCTTCCAAAAGTAAGGCAGACAGCCTTGTAAAAAACTCCTTTCTGCTTTCATTTTTGAATCTTTTCCCGCTTACTGACTTGCTAAACCCCATTTTTCTTTTTATTCTGTAATTATACATAATATAGAAAAACGCTTCCCCTTCTTCATAAACACAGATAAAAACCTTTGGAGAGGTTTCTGCTGCCTGCCTTATAAGTTTGATCTGAAAATTAAGCAGCTTGCCCTTTTTAAGTGTAAAACCAGTGCCTCGTTTTATCGATAAAGTATGGTATTTGTGCAATGGAACATTTTCATCGGATGAAAAGGTAATTCTGCCGCTTACGTCCAACGAAGTTTCTGTTAATTTCAGCTTTTCTATGGTTATCCCTATTTTTATCGTTTTTATTTCCTGTGACTTCCCTACAACTATTTTTCTCCTAGAATAAGCAGTCAGTTCATCCCCATTTTCTAATATATATTGTAGGAAAATGAGATCACTGTAGGATTTTACTATTGCTTTAATTGTGTTGTTTTTGCTGTCCAATTTTACGATTTTCATATTATTGAATAAACTGTATAAGCTAATCCAAGTATCATAACTATAGCTGTAAAAATTATCAAATATACTCCGCCCGGCACTAAATATTTAATGTGCTTTTTTTCTCTCTTTTTTCTTTCTAAGAATACTGCATATAATATCATTATAGCTAGGATTGAAATAAATATGCCGCCTGTTACATCAAGAATACTTTCAAAATTGAACTCAAAAAACGCTATTGCAAAAGGAGCGGCTAGTGAAAGAAACATGCTTGGTTTCCTTGCAATACCAAAGTCATAAGTAAACGAATCTGCAAGAACTAGGCTAAGCGCGATATATGGCGTTAACAATATGAACAAAGTTGTCAAAGAAAACAGTATCTCATAATAAACTGAGTGTATTCCATCGGTAGCGACTGTTGAAACAGTAGGGCCAAATGCACCTACAAATGCAAAAGAAAAGAAGACATAAAGAAGCAGAGTGATTATGTATGAAACTACTATTACGCTTGTTAATTGCTTGACTCCACCCAGTTCTTCCTTTACTTCTGGTATAACAGTATAGCCTGTAAAGGAGAAAAGGATAATTCCAAAAGGCCCAAATAAGCTGGTTAAATTATAGTTGTAAAAGTTGGCGTCTTTTACTATAGTTAAAACGGAAAGTGCTGCTGCAATTATAAGCGCTATTTTTATAAAAAGCAGCGGAAGTTCCGCATCCTCAACAAATTTGTATCCTTTGTATATTAATGGGAGTGTAAGAATAAACACTAAAAGAACGGAAACTGAGTAAGGGATGTGAAAAAGAAAAACCATTACAAATGCAATACCTGTAAGATAAGCAATTTGAGCGCCATAGATTGTTAGAACCTGAAAAATCAGAATCAGTACTCTCAACCTTTTTCCTGTATACTTACTTATTATTACAGGCAGCTGATGAAGTTTTTTAAAGTGACTTGAAAGTTCTCCAGTGTACATTGTTATAAGTATAGACGCAAAACCGATAAGGACAAGCAATGCTATGCCCTCAAAAAAACCACTTTTTTCTATAGCATAAGGCAGAGCTAATATACCACCCCCCACTATAGTTCCAACAGTAGTACTCAATGCTGCAAGATATCGCATATTCATAGATTTAGTAGAATTTTAAGACTAATATATTTGGTGTTTATAGGTTAGAGCTGTAATTTATTAATACAAGCGCTTTAATATTATCTATGCTGCTCTCGTAGTCTAGCGGCCAAGGACAGTGGCCTCTCGAGTCACTGACCCGGGTTCAAATCCCGGCGGGAGCATTCTTTAATTATTTGGTATCTCTTTAAATTAAATCTATAGACTAAGATTACTTCCAAAGATTTATTATTAAGACTTATTTTAAAATTTCTCACACATTTTTAATAACAAACTCTAAAAATTACTAAGTTCATTCTAAGGCGACATGTCTATAAAGACTCCATCCGTTCCATATCCGCTATAATCAAGAGCATCTCCGTAAAGTGGCCACCACCCCATCAGATCCTTATAATTTACCGGCCTGCCATAAATGCCTTCATTGTAAATTTGTTTAATCTGTGAATAATCTAGAGAAACATTATAAAATTGCATATTAGCTAGAGTGCCATTAAATACTCTATAACCAAATTCGGGAGTAGTACCATCATAAACTATACCTCTTGCACCTATATCTAGTGGCGCTATCGATGTATATAAAGTACCAGAAACTTCCCGTGAACTGTTAAGCTTCCCATTTAAGTAGATACTTTCATTTTCTTTGGATGCATTATAAGTGAAAACATATAAAACCCAGTTATTGTAGAAATAACTAGGCTTAACTGCATTTCCACTTGGTGTCCATACCTCTTCATCGTTACTTGAATTAACTATAAATGACCTAATCGCGAAATTGCCTGAACTAGAACAAGAGGTTCCTAAATCAACGAAATAGCTCTCATTATCATTACCTCTTCCATTTTTAGCTACTAATCCAAAATCATTACAGCCTTGATTTGAAAGATTTAATGTTTTATCTCTAAACCAGATAGCAATTGTAAATCCTTCCTTATGATTAAATAGATAAGAATTATTATCTAAAAGAATAAAACCACCATGATAATCTCCATATGTACTGTTTGGAGGTTCTCTAATAAAATTTATAAAATTTTCATTAGAAACTTGTCCATTTATGGTACCAGTTGCATTGGAAGAAACATTACCTGCTTGAGTTAAGTAATAATACTGTAATTTTGCGGATATGGAGAAAGTTTTACTAGTATTACACTTTATTTCAGGGATTATTATCTTCGATGAACTATCTGGTTTTAATAGTATGTTGTGGACGGCAGGAGTTATATTGTATAACTTATTATACTGTCCACTAATACCAGAAGCAGAAACTAGATAAAAACCATTCAAATTAACATAAAACGCATTATTTGGAAAAGCTCCAGAATTTATTGAAACAACAAGACCAAAGTCGTTACAAACTGCTGAAGAAACGATAAATGGAGAAAAACCAGTACTCACGGTTGTTATGCTTGATGATGGGTTGAAAATACCCATGCTGTATAGGATTACTGCTACTATGACTATTATTAAGATGGCCCAGCCATAGGTCATCATGTACTCTAATGCTGATTGTGATCTCTTGCTTTTTCTTGAGATATCTAAATAATTAAATAGCATATTATTTGGATGGAAAGTAAAGGATATAAATATTTCTTTGAAACAAGAAAACTTTGAATTTCCAATACTCAAGTTTGAAGTAAGATTTAAATAGATAGCAAATAAATTAAGCTACGCTTCCAAAGCCTATAGAAGGCATTATTCCATTTGCTGGATAATCTCGAATATCTAACCATGTTACGTTTATTTCACTTCCACTAACTGGACCACAACCAGCACCATTTCTAAAGAGTACTGTTCGCAATGGATAATTTTCAGGGTTGTTATCTAACTGAGAAGTGTAATTAAGTAAGTAGTCCATGTTTGTACCCTTATTAATAAGAGAGAACACTTCTTGATTCCCTATCAATCCAGTACTATTATAAAAATCGGTAGCTGCCTGACTGACATTTCCATATTGATAATGTATCCAAGAAGTTGGAGAATTTTGCCACTGCGCCCATCCTGCAGAATCATGTTCGGAAGAATTGTACCATCCCAAAATAGTCCAGCCACAAGCACGAGAAGGGTTAGGTACGAAATCTCCTTGCCAATCTAGTGCCACAGGTGAAGAAAAGTTTTCTTTGCTATAATAAAATTCCACTCCAACTGGAGAAAAATCCATAGTAAAGCCATTATGCACTTGAACATATCTGGTAGTACTTAAATCATCTGTAGTCCATCCTGTTGGATAAACTGTTCCTTTAAAATTCTGATAATAATTAAAAACATTTTCTCCATTATCGTATTCTGCGTAATTTGAACAGCTTGAAGTTGGGGTTGAACCGCACGGTATCTGTGGTGCTTCACCAGTGTTAACTGTGTTCAAAACGTTTGATGATGTTGAAAAGAAGTCCATGTATACTGTGGTTGTTGTGAAACTACCTAGCTTTAGCCAGTATAATACTGTCTGGCTGTTGCTTGTCCCGTTTTCCCTCCAAGAGGGTATTATTGTGCCGTTTGGATATGTGAATTCTATGTTTGAAAGGTTGGAAGAAGCATATGAATTGTAGTTATTCATGTTGACTATTACCATCTGCTGGAAAGGTGATGGGGTTGCTGTTGAAGATGTTATTGTCAAAGGAACGTATTTTACTATTGGATTTACTGATGAAGTTCCTGCTATTGTACCTGTTGTATTTGTAACTACATTTCCTGCTGGTGTTGAGTAACTGTACTGTATTTTTGCTGATAATGAATACTTTACATTTGCTGATGTGCATGCTACTGTTGGTATTACTATTGTAGCTGTTTTTCCTGGTGATATTGCTGTTTTTGTAAGATTATACGCTTTTGTTAAGGCTGTTGTGCCTGTATTCGAGGTTATGTATATCCTTGATATTGTTGCCTGGGTTGCTGTATCTGGCAATCCTCCTGATATTATTGCCACTGATAAACCTGCTGGACTGCATACTGTTGATGAGACTGTGAACGGGCTAAAGCCTATGCTTGTTGTCGTTATGCTTGATGATGGATTAAAAATACCCATACTGTATAGGATTACGGCTACTATGACTATTATTAGGATAGCCCAGCCATAGGTCATCATGTACTCTAATGCTGACTGTGATCTTTTGCTTTTTCTTGAGATATCTAGATAATTAAATAGCATATTATTTGGATGAAAAGTAAAGGATATAAATATTTCTTTAGAATAAGAAAACTATGAAATTATTAATAACCATTTAATAAATTTATAATTTTAATAGAAAACTAGGGTAAAACAAAAACCTTTTTATTGCTAAAGGATATCTGATTCGTATGTCTGAGATTCCATTTAAAGGGGAAATACGCAGAGATTATATAACTGGAACAGACGTAATCTTCACTTTCTCAAGAGACAAGAGGCCCAGGGACTTTAAAAATGAAGAGATCCTTTATGGTAACGCAGAAAGCTGTCCATTTGAGTACGGAAAGGAAAGTCTAAATACCACGATTAAGTTTATCGGAGACCCTTGGAAACTTAGGCTAATGTACAACAAATATCCTATTGTAAATGAGGAAACAACGCCTTCTGAAAAAGAAGATTTTTTCACAAAATACGCTAATTACGGGCACTCTTATGTAATAATAGATTCTCCCAACCATTTACAGAAATTTTATAAGATTGAAGATGATATTTTAGAGAGCTGGCTTAAACTTTTGATAGAAGCAGAAAATTTGGCTTATTCGGACAAAAAAATAAAACATGTATACACATTCAGGAACAATGGCAGTATAAGTGGAGGAAGCTTGTATCACCCACACACACAGGTGATAGGATTTACTTTTGTGCCCCCAATAATAAAACAAGAACTAGAGATTATAAAAAATAACAACAAAAAATGTGTAATTGAGGATGCAATACAAAAAGAAACAAAAAGAACTTTGATGGAAGATAAAAACGCTATAGCGATAGCACCATACGGATCTAGGTTCAGGGGGCTTTCAATAATTGTGCCTAAACGGCATATAGATTATGTAGGTAAATTGAACGACTATGAGATAAAAAGCATAATAAAACTTATAAAAACAATACTTGAAAAGAATCAAAAAATATTTGGAAGCCATTCTTATAATCTGGTGTTTCATGAACTAAAAGACGACAAAGATTTGCATTTCTATATAGAAATAGCGCCAAGATTTTCTAGTTTTGGGGCCATGGAACTATCTGGTATTTATATAAACTCCTTAAGACCAGAAGAATACGTTGAATTGTTCAATAAAACAAATTAAAATCACTTTGAAATAAATGATAACAAACTTAACAGATCTTCTTTACTGCCGTACATTGCTACTCCGCCGACAAAGATAGTTTGAACAGCAGGTTTAGAATTCTTAACATAATTGAAGAAGTCTTTTTTGTATTCATCTTCGAGGTTTTCTTTAATTAGCACATCAAACTCTCCGACGTCATAGGATTTAAATTCATTTTTGTCTATAAGATAGCCATATACATCTCCGCTTTTTGCTTCTTGGTCTATTATATCTGTTATATGGTATTCTCCGCCCGCTCCTTTTTTAACTTTCCTTACCTTATTCGCTCCTCTTTCATCAATAAGATAAATCCCTCCTGCTACAGATAAGTCTGTTGGATGTTTATTTACGTATTCTAATGGTGGCTTCTCTAGTACTTCATCAAGTTTATAAAAATTGCCTTCTATATTACTGCAATATGCTGCTGATTTCTCAGTAATTCTCTTAACATTGTTTCTTTTCATTGAAACTAATGTCTTGCCATCATATTTGGAAAGCATCTGTTCAAGCAAGGATTTCCCCCCTTTGAAATTTTGCTGAAGAACATCAGAAAACATAACTGCACAAGGTTCACCATTTAAAAACCCATGATCATAAGCGACTTTTAAACTTTTTGCGGTTCCTAACGGTTTACCGTTCTTACTGTTCACTGGCTGATAATCCAAACTTATTTTTATTTCTCCATTTTCTATTTTATTTTTATACTCGCTTAGATTGTTTGCGACATTCTCCTTTCTAAAATAGTCTATGAGCATACTAAAACTAGGCAAGCCTTCTTTATCGTTTCTTGAAACTATTAGTATGTCTTTTATTCCTGCATTTATCATTTGGTAGACTATTCTTTTGGTCATAGGAATCTGTCCTAGAGGGAGCATTGGTTTTGGTATGTAGTAAGAAGCGGGCCTGGCTCTTGTTCCATTTCCTGAAGCAAGGATTACCCCTTTGGTTATTTTATTTACCATATTGTAATAGTGATAGAATCTTATTTAAATAGTTAACATAGTAAATATTTTCAGGATGAAATTCAAATACGTTTGCAATAAGTAGCGATATAATCAATAAATAACTCAAATGATTTAGAGTAACATGGAAGAACTGCTTGTTATGATATACGGTACACACCCTAAAAGCAAAAAATTATATGCAGAAGCCGAAAAAATAATAAACTTGATAAGAGAAAAAGGCAGTGTAACACGAGAAGATCTTGCCAATTCGCTTAACATAGATATAAATTCACAAAATGGCAAAAAGCATTTTTATAACTTGATATCACCTATGTTCAACACCATCTTGGTATCTGAGCGCAGGGGCAAAATTGTCTATTACAGGCTTTCATATGATCTTTTTAGAGTTTACATAGATGGGATAAGAAGGAAAGCAAAATACTACTTAATAAAGAACGCTGACAGTGTAAAAGATGACAGTGATCAGTAATGGAATACTATTCTGGTAGAGGGGATAAAGGAAAAACGGATATTGCAAATAAAAGAATAGGCAAAGATAAAGATGTAATAGAGTTAATAGGTACCTTGGACGAACTAAATGCTTTTATAGGTTTTACTTTATCCAAGATTAAATATGAAGACGTAAGAAACATGCTTAAAAAAACAGAGAGAGCAATTTATATTATAAGCGCATGCGCTTCTGGTTATGCGGCATTGGTCAAGAGAGAAAAAGTAGAACTAGTAAAAAAGGATGTTGAAGACCTTGAAAACGATATAAAATCAATTTCAAATGAAACTGATGATATAGTAAAATTTATTTATCCTAATGGAAGTGAATCTGCTTGCGCATTGAATGTCTGCAGAACACTTGCAAGAAAAGCAGAGAGACGTGCAATCAAAGCTAAGATAAAAAACGAATATATACTTGCTTATCTTAACCGGCTTTCTTCCTTATTATTTGTTTTATCAAGAACGGCTAACAAACGGGATGGAGTTAAAGAAGAGTTTTTCTAGGATTAAGCCACTATCACTCTAGTCTGTATTCCCAATTTCTTACTCATTTTTAATGCGGCATCCTTTGCAACCTTTAGATTAGGCTTGTCAACATGTATCTCAAATATACGCTTGCCTGCTGACAATCTTGCTGCAAGGCCTATAGGTTTACCAAAAGATTTCTGCATACCTGACGAGAAACGGTCTGCACCTGCTCCTGTAGCCAGCTTATGCTCTCTGAGTACCTGGTGAGGGTAGGCTACAACTACTATATGAAAATTCTGATCAGTTATTGTATCTGTAAGATACTTATTTGCAACTATCCTTGCAGATTCGATTGCATTATCCCGTAATTGAAGGGATTTCTCCGAGATAAGGAAAACCTTACTGTCAAACTCTCTTTTTGGATTTCCAGAATGATACTGTGTTATTTTTGGCCTTTGTGCAATTTTTATATAACTTTTTGTTTTATACTTAGATTTTCTAGTATAAGGAATTTTAAGCTCTTTATATGATCGTCCAGGTCTTAATTTTACCATTTTACTTCTTATCTCCCTTCTGCTTTGAAAAATCGATTGTAACCTTCCCTGATAGTTTGATTGGTTCTTTGATATTTGGAAGTTTTATCTCTAGGTTATCAAGATCAAATGAAAACCGTTTATTTCTGCCACCGATCATGCCTAAAAGCATCTGAGGAAGCATTCCAAACAGCTTATTATTTCCATCATCTTTCTTTTCCATAGGATTATTATATATTAACTGACATTTATAAACATTTATATTTTAATTTATAGCCTTTGGAATTAAATTATAAAAAATTAATATTAAATTTTACTGTTTTTTGCTTGGTGTATCTTCCTTGTTCTTACCAGAAAAATCCAGATTGATTTTAGCAGATACTTTTAGAGGGTATTTCAAACCAGACATATTTATTTCTAATTTATCAAGGTTTATTGAAATTTTCCTAGGTGTGGACTTTTGCTCATTCAGGTTATCTTTAATGACTTTCGCTATTCCTGTTATTGCATTATAAACTGGGTTATCTTCTTTCTTTTCCATATTAATATATGAAGTTTTTAGGATATATACTTAATTCTAAGCCTAATATCTTGGTAGATTGCTGCTAACAGTTAGTTTCTTTAAATTATTAAATTAAAAAAAAACGTCGGGGATGGGGGTTGAACCCATTAAGGCTTGCGCCAACATGCTTTCCGTAACTGGATAGCAGGCATGCACCTTACCGTTCGGTCACCCCGACTTATTACAGATTAGAGTAACTAATCTATTTTAACTTATTGTTAATATAATTTTTATATAAAAATTTACTTAAAAAAATTAACCTTATTAGTGACAGGCCATGGCTTCGAAATAGCT
>JAMDDW010000025.1 GCA_023488405.1 Candidatus Parvarchaeota archaeon
CCTCCTGATGTTATGCAAAAGGTAGAAGCCGCAATAAAGGAGAAGAAAGGGTTCTTCTAAATACCTTATACTTTTTATTTTATTCTTTAATACAATTTTCCAAAACTTCTTTTGTGAACTCTTCCCTATTTTTAAATGGGGGGTAAGAAGCAATGTATTTCATCCAAGGATGGTGCATTAGCTTACTGTCTTCTATTATTATGTAAGTAGGCTTGGACAAATGAACCGAATTATAAAAAAGCTCCATTGCCGTGCCTATGCTGTTTTCAGTAAGAATTGCAAGAACGCCATCGCACCTGTCTATAGCCCTTAAATCCTCTTCCACTATAAACTTGTAATCAAGGTTCTGCGTGTAAATCTTGCCTTCCTTTAATTCTGTTGAGTCCTTCCTGTAATTATCAAAAAATGGGTTAAGAAGAGTTATATTATATTTTTTCTCTACCCAAATCTCCCATTCTCTTATCTCATCACGGGCCACGGTTGGATGTGCTAAGTAGAATGTCTTATTGCTCTTAAAATCAGATATTATCTCATCAAGATTCCTGTAAACCACCATTTTATTGATAGTGTAACTGTGTAATAAATACTTTAATCAATAAAACAAAGGTCATTCCTTTATTCCTAGGTACCGATCCCTTCCCATTATGGCTTCTTTTAGCAGAATTGGCTGGAAACCAGCCTCCTTTAATAACTGTAAGAACTCCTTCCTTTCCGTAAGTCTTAGCTCGCTTTTATCTGGGACATACATAACCCCTTTGTTCTTTTCCGCTATGAGGTAATGTTCATCCAAAATTGACAGTTCTCCCTTTATGGCAGAGTAACCAACTCTGGCTATTTTAACGGCATCCCCATCATAGCTGTGAAGATGTACTGAGCCAACTCTCCAATGCTCCTTGTTAAACCAAGCGTCTATTATGCAAATTCCACCAGGATTCAAGTGCTTATAAAATTCGGACAAGGCATTTCTTAACTGCGCTGCGGTCTTTGCATAGCCTATCGCACTGAACAAGCTGGTAGATTAACCGTTATCTGCAGAAAAACAATACGGTTCTCTTATAAAACCAGCATATACCAAAAGGAAACATTCTTTGACACTTTCCTTCTGGATAGCATACATTGCCTACATCGCATTATCCAGCATTTTGGTTATAGTACTTTATTCTCTTGCGATATTTTCTCCAATGAACAACCCCTTATATGTAGAAACTGAATTTAAAAGTCCGCAAGAAATACAGATGCTCCTTCGGGAAGGAATTAGTGAAAGATAGCTATGGCCGGTTTTCTTCACGTAATTTCTTTACCACGAATAAGTCAGCTTAGATTTATCCTGTAGTTGAAAAGTATGGCCTGTCAATAAAATCATAAAATTTTGTAATACCTTTCCTTTATATTTTATTCTTTTGGCTCGGCATTGCATTTTTAGGAGTGTAGCCAGAATATTTGGCAGAATAATCTGCTATAAACGGTATTTTTACATCCTCTCCTTCATACGCCTTTACAGCTATGTACATGCCATAAGCCCAGATTAGAAAAGCAACAAGCGGACCCAAATAAAGAATAAAAAACAACACAAAATCAAGCACAATCGCTATTATACCCAAGAATATTGCTTGTAATGAATGGAACTTCATCCTTTTATCATTTTGTCCCTTTGTAACAAATACAATAATACCGCTAAGCCAGGATAACAAGTACGTAAAAATGTATGTTATATCTCCTTGTTCTTTATCCATATAATTTTTCGGGTTTCAAGCTTAAATACATTAGAAAAGTAAAAATGGGGCAGCCGGGATTTGAACCCGGAACATCCAGAGCCCAAGTCTGGCATCATAACCAAGTTAGATCACCGCCCCATACAACGTAAAGAATATTCATTCTTATATAATAAGTTATTCTATTCCTCATTATAGTAATTTTTAAGCTTAAGTCGCTGCTCTTCCTCAGATATATTCTTTAGTATCAACTCACCTAACTTTACTTCATTTTCACCAATTCTAGAGTAATCATAAAATTTGCCAGAACTTTTCTCAAAATAAAAACTTGGGCCAGAAAAGAAAGTTATTCTTTCGCTAGAAATGTAAAATTTATTAATCTCGTTTCTTACGGGAAAGAAGTAGTCTATTGAACCATTATACTTATTTTGTACTACGCAATTGCCATTCTCTTTTAAAATTCCTTCCAGGTAAGATTGCAGTGCTCCGCTTTTCTTTGATTCCGCCAGCTTCTTCAGATCAGACACCAAGATATCCTTTCCTACAAGCCTTCTAAGTAGGAAAAGCGAATCAACGTAATCTTTTCTGTAAATCTTTTCAAAGTCCGGAAGCATACCGTACATTTCAAAGGATTGCGAATCCGTAGAGACCTGCTCAGCGGGCATTTTTGTTATGCTGTCAAGCTTCTTTGCCTTTTCGGTTATTACAAAAACCAAAGAATTAAATCTTTCATTGTAGGTTAGCGCAGCCATCTTTTAAGACTAGGATTAAACTTATATATAAATATTACAGAAAACTCGCCGATTTTATTGTAATTTTTACAAGAAGTATGCATTAAAACGTTAATGATAATTCAGTAAGTGAAGATAATTAACTTTTTCCCATTCATTAGAAGTGCTTAGATAATGGACTAAACTCGCAGCGGCGCTAAGTTGTTTGTAGCTTAGCCTTTCGCAGTTGTCTGCAATTATTTTACACAGCTCTGCTATATTTTCTTCCTCCCCCTTTTCAGGAAGATTCCCGAATTTATAGTCTTTCTTTAATTCCTTTAGATTATAGATAAATTCGATGTTTTCCACGATTTCCTCTATTTTATAGCTTGCTTCTGAGCTGATACTGCCTTTCATACTATAAACGAATTTTTCCAAATTATCTATAAAGAATGGACTGTGATTCTCTTTGCAGTCGCTGTTAAGCTTGAATATCTCATTAAGCAATCTTTTCTTATTAGGAGGAACATTATCTATAGTATTAAGCAGTAATCTGTTTTCTAGGCTAGTTTTCTTATAAACCACCTAAAAATAATGAAAACAAGTAGTATTTAAGCGTATTTTTATATTGTAACGGATTACTCCATGTTTGAAAAGTTTATTATATTGTCTTCGTCCACTGTTCCAAGAAAGACGGCCCTGCAGCAGTATCTTTTTATCCCAAGCTCATCTAAAACTTCCTTAGGGGATTTATCTGCTATGCCTTCTTTATACTTCTCCCAATACTGCGACAAAGGCTTCCCACAACTATAACATCTCATCGGTATCATATCATTTCTATAACTGTAACTGTTCGCATTATGCCATTCATTTTCCTTATTTTTCTGACAAACTCCTGTATATCATGAGTTGTCTTAGTGTTTATAACGAAAACGGCATCGTACTCACCATAAACCTGAAAAGCTTCCTTAACCTCTGAAAGTTTTTTGACATTTTCAAAGGTTTTTTCCGTTTTCTCCGGGGCAATGTTGACCAGTACAATGGCTTTTACCATTGCTATTTAATGTCAAATCAATCTATTTAAGCTTTATGCAACCTATATTATTGAAATAATATGATAGTTATAGACTTGGAGACCTCTGGAACGAATCCGTATAAGCATTCGATATTAAGTATAGGGGCAGTTGATTTCTCTAACCCTGAAAGACAGTTTTATCAGGAATGCCGAATCGAAAAAGACAAGGAATATACGGAAGAAGCCTTGAATGTAAATGGTTTCAAGAAAGAAGATTTAAACGACCCAAAAAAGAAAACTTTGGAAAATGTATTAAATGAATTTATTGAATGGATGAAACCAGTAGAAGACAAAACTATAAGTGGCCATAATGTAAATTTTGATGCGACATTCTTGAATTATTCATTCAAAAGATACAACATTGATTTCTCATTTGGGTACAGAGTCTTGGATACCCATTCACTTGTTTATGCATCTATGCTAAGCAGAAACCTAAAGATCCCATTAAAAAACGAAAAAACTGGCATAAACTCAGATTATGTATTCAACTATGTAGGCTTGCCATCTGAGCCTAAACCGCACAATGCATTAAACGGGGCAAAAATGGAAGCTGAGGCACTGTCAAGGATTATCTTCGGAAGAAAGCTATTAAAGGAATATGATAATTACAGTGTGCCCGTATACCTCTCAAAATCTAATGTGCAAAAATAAAGATATTTATCTGTTTGTAGACAGATTCTTAAAATGCGGTCATAGTATAGTGGTAGAACATCAGCCCTCCAAGCTGAGAACGCGGGTTCGAATCCCGCTGACCGCAATTAAATAGCATTTACTAATTTAATATATTCATGGATATGTTTTGCCAAATTTTTAGATGCTTTGCATTTTGAGCTACATTTAACATACGGTAAAAAATCCTTATTTAAACCGTATTTTATGTATTCTGGTATATTACTTGAAGCAAATTTATTTATCTGTCTTATACCTGACGAAAATTTCATATTACCCTGTATAAATGCATTTATGCAGCAGCTTGGGTAGCCAAATAATTTTCCAAGAATCTCATCTATTTTTCCCTGCCCCTCTTTCATTATATAATACGAAGTTTTATTTCCATTTAGGGTATGTTTTATGTAATTTTTTGATTCTAACATTTCTACAGCAGTATTATACTTTTTACCCTCTAAAAAGTATTTCGACGGTTTTGCGCCATTAAGCTTGAACAATAATCTTTCCTCTTTGCTTAAATTGAAAGTGTAGGATTTCTTTGTTATAACGTCACTACAAAACCCAGTTATTTTACTAAGAGTTACATTAGTTTTTATTGAGCTTATACCCAAAGAACGTTTTATGCTATTTGAAATGGATAAATAAACCGGCGCCCTTTTTCTTGCATTTGTGGCAACTAAAAATATATTCAACTTATCGGTTTCTACAACATATCTAGCAAGCTCCACAGAAAGAGCATTTGTATTTCCAGTTCTTTCTTTTGCAATACTGTTTAAGTCAATATGACCATATTTTCGATTCATAAACTCTATAATTTCTTTTTTATTCATTTTTTACCTACAAAATAATAAGGTAAGATCAATATTACTACTTTAATTTTCAAAAATTAAAAACAACGCAAAGCTTAAGGTATGCATAAGACTGCCTACCAATTTTTGATATGAAACAATTAAATTTTAGCAATTTGTTAAAATACCATGACAAAAAAGTATGAAATAATAATAATCGGGGCAGGCGTCGTTGGCACAGCAAGCATGTATGCTCTAAGCAGATATTCTGAATTCAAAGACGTGCTTATAATAGAGAAGGAAAAGGACGTTGCACTGCTTAACTCAAACAGCAACAACAACAGCCAGACCCTTCATTCTGGAGAGATAGAAACAAACTATTCAATAGAAAAAACAAAAGAGACCAAGGAAAATGCAAAATTAGTCGTAAGTTATGCAAATAAGGAATTAAGTGAAGATGAAAGAAAAAATGTCATACAGAACTGCCAGAAAATGACTCTTGCGGTTGGAGATAACGAAATAGATAAACTCGAGAAAAGATATGACTCAGAATTCAAGGAGATATTCCCATACGTCAAAAAACTAGACAAAAAAGAGGATATTGCGAGGGTTGAGCCAAATGTAGTAAAAGGAAGAGAAGAAAATGAAAATTTACTTGCGCTTTTCACGGATAACGGATACATGGTTGATTATCATAACCTATCAAAGTCCTTTATGGGAATAGCCCTGCAAAGAGACTCATTTAAAGCAAAATTCAATGAAGAAGTAAAAGAGATAAAGAAAACTTCTCAAGGTTATACTGTAAAAACAAACAAAAATGAATTTCTTTCGGATTCTGTATTAGTAACCGCTGGTGCATATAGTCTTTTCTTCGCCAAAAAATTAGGATACGGAAAGAACCTAGGAATACTATCTGTTGGCGGGAAATTCTATTACTCAAAAAAAGTACTAAACGGAAAGGTTTACAGAGTCGAAAGAGAAGGCATTCCTTTTGCAGCTGTACATGGAGATCCAGACATTACAGATCCAAATATAACTAGGTTCGGGCCTACAGTTAACATATATCCTGAACTTGAAAAGGGAAACATATATTCGATGCCAGATTACTTCCGCTCACTTAACTTCAATGAAGACACTGCGAAGAGCCTAGAAAACATACTATTTGATAAGACGATATCAAAAATTGTCAAGGAAAACTTGATTTACTCTATACCGTTTATTGGTAAGATATCTTTTACTAAGAATGAAGTAAACAAGATAGTGCCTTCACTCAAACCTGATGATCTTAAGCTTGCGGAGAATGTAGGAGGTATCAGACCACAAATAATAGACACAAACAAAAAGCAGCTTGCGTTAGGTGGAACTGCAATAGAAGGTGACGGCGCCCTGTTTTCAGTAACGCCTTCTCCCGGAGCGACCTCCTGCTTGAAAGAAGCAATGGACAATTGCCTTTATCTTGCTGACTATAACGAAAAACGGTTTTACCTTGAAAAATTCAAACAAGATTTAGATTATAAATTGTAGATAAACGGCAAAAATTACTTTAATAATTGTAAAGTGAGATAATCCTATGGAGATATTGTTTATTGGAAGATTTCAGCCATTCCATAAAGGACACTTCAATACGGTACTTTCAATAGCTAAAAAAGCAGATACTATTAAAATAGCAATAGGCAGCAAACAAGTTTCATTTACAAATCGAAACCCATTTACTTTTGAAGAGAGGAAGGAGATGGTTGAAAGATCTTTGAAAAAAGAAAATATCAAAAATTTTTTGATTTTTGGGGTAGAAGATAAAAATTCTAATAACAAATGGTTTAAAAGCTTGATAGACACTGTCGGTTACTTTGATTCATGCTACACTAAAAATAGGCTTGTATATGATATACTAACTAAAAACAAAAAAGAAGTAAAAAGTATAAAGAATTTTGAAAAGAATAAATTCTCTGGAACCAGAATAAGAAGGTTGATTACAGAGAACAAAAAAGTGGAAGAATTGCTACCACCGGAAACCTGGAAAGTAATCAAAAAAATTGACGGATTAGAACGTATAAAAAACATACACAAAACGAAAGAAAGAAGAGTATTTACAATTGGACATTCAACAAGAGATATTACCAATTTTATAGACATTATAAAGGAATATGGCATTGAAGAAATTGTAGACATAAGAACAATAGCAAAGTCTAGGCATAACCCCCAGTTTAACTCTGATAATTTAAAGACTGTTTTAGTTGAAAATGGGATAGGGTATAAACAATTTAAAGAATTAGGAGGCCTCAGAAAAGCCAGTAAAAATTCAATTAATACCTTCTGGAAAAACAGTTCTTTCAGAGGTTTTGCTGATTACATGCAGAAAAAGGAGTTTAAAGAAGGGATCGCTAAGCTAGCTAAACTATCTGCTAAAAAAAGAATTGCAATAATGTGCGCAGAGGTATTGCCATGGAATTGCCATCGTTCTCTTATAGCGGATTTACTTACTGCAAAGCACTTTTCAGTGACACACATAATAGACCACAACGAAACATTGGAGCATAAAATAAACAAGCATGCGAGAGAATATTACGGTAACCTTGTTTATAAATAACTTTATTTGTTTG
The DNA here is from genome assembly GCA_023488405.1 of Candidatus Parvarchaeota archaeon. Classification (GTDB taxonomy): domain Archaea; phylum Nanobdellota; class Nanobdellia; order Parvarchaeales; family Parvarchaeaceae; genus Parvarchaeum. The sequence continues at coordinate 7,555 of JAMDDW010000025.1, forward strand.
AGTATTCTTCTTCTTTGTCTTCCTTTACTTCTAAAGGTATGCCTGATTTACTGAAAAGTTCAACAGTATCTTTATCATCATGATACTTTTTAAATGCAACGACTCTTTTAACGCCTACTTGAACAAGCATTTTTGCACATGTGAAGCAAGGTTCCATTGTTACGTAAGCTGTTGAACCATCGAGAGAAACACCGAATTTTGCAGCCTGTGTTATTGCATTCTGTTCTGCATGTACTGTTCTGACACAGTGCGTAGTTATCTCCCCAGTTTCATTGTCATACTGCTTCCTCAACATGTGGCCGACATCGTCGCAATGCGGCATTCCCTTGGGTGAACCTGCATAGCCAGTAGCCAGAATTCTGTTTTCCTTTACCATAACGCAGGCAGCATGCCCTCTGTCACAGGTTGATCTCTCTGCCACTTTTTTTGTTATCTCAGTAAAATATTCATCCCAACTTGGTCTTACCACAAGAGTATAGTTTAGTGTTATAATAAATAATTTATCCAAATGCCAATACAATTATTTATACAGATTAACCTTTCAAAAATATTTAAACTGTGAATGCTTATGTTACAATGTAATAATTCTAGGAGGTAATATGGAAATAGGAAAAGAAGTATTTGAATTTAAGGAAAAGGCATATTTTCCAGACAGCGATGAAATAAAGGTGGTTGACTTGAAAAGCTACCGTGGAAAATGGGTTCTCTTAACTTTTTACCCAGGGGATTTCACATTTGTATGTGCTACGGATATTGAGGCATTGATGGAAAAATACAGCGAATTTCAAAGCGAAGATGTCGCAGTATTTGTTATAAGCGCCGATACAGTGTTTTCACATAAGGGGTGGGTTCAGGCCTCTCCAAGGGTAAGCAAAAGCAAGATACCTATGATAGAAGACCCTAAAAAGGAGATAATAACCAATTATGGTTTCCTAAATAGCGAGACTGGCGGGGCCAGAAGAGGAATGGTAATCATAGATCCAGATGGAAGGCTACAGTATTATTCCATTTTCAACGATGCACTTGGAAAGGACATCGGTCATTTAATGTTTGCATTGAAAGGCCTTAAAGCAATATACAATGCAAAGGAATCTGCAGGCCACATATGTATAGTACCAGCGGTAGCAAAATCAACCGAAACGGTAAAAACCATGGATGTTGATACCGTAAAGGACATAGGAAAACTTTAGATCGTAAGTTTATTTCAGTATTTTTCATTCCATTTGAATTTTTATATGATTCTGGTTTAGAAGTTAACAGCTTTAAGAATGTCCGCAATTACTGGTATTTAACGGACTAGTCGATTTTTGATACTAATAAAAATCATTGATGACCATAAGCGCCGAGCATCGCGCTCAAAAGAACCAAGGCTATTAAAAACATTTTGATACCAGGATCTACAGTCACTTTTGTAGCATCTTCTATTGAACTTATAAGAACATTACCAGTATCTGTCAGATAATCACTTAATTCAACCTCTGGTTTTATAAAATTCTGCAGATCTCCTTTTATTATGGCAGTTATATCGTCGTTTAAGTGATCCATAAATAGCTGTACATTCTTGAAATTTGGATCGGCCTTAAACTCTGCAACCAAACCATCCTTACCAAGAGATTTTATGTACTCGCCGACGCTGCCTTTCCTGGTTTTCCATTCGTTTCCCTTAGATGAAAAATATGCCTCCAATAATGAACGAGTGTATGCTCTTTCCATAATTATAAATTAATTATTTAGTATTTAAGTACTTATCAGTTTATTTTTGGTTATAAATAAAAATTATAAATACACGTAGAACTTTAAAGGGGTATGGAACAGATGGAAGCGCTTATATTCGTTGAGGTTTCTCAGGGATCTTCGGCAATAGAAATAGCCAAGGCCGTCAGTAGTGACGAAAAAGTAACTGAGGTAATGTTAATAAGCGGGCAGTGGGATGGTTTGGTTGCAGAGTTTAAGGGCAACATAGAGGAGCTTTCAAACTTTGTTGTTTCACAGCTAAGAAAAGAAAAAGGTGTCGGTAGAACTGACACTACTATAGTATTAAACAAGGTAAAGTGAGGTAAAAATGGAAGAAGATGAAATTGAACACACTGAAGAAGAAAATGATAATGAAGAAACTACAGAGGAGATACATTCTGACTTTGAATACAAAGACATAAAAGATTTGCCGGGAGTCGGCAGCACTATTGCTTCAAAGATAAGGAATGCCGGTTACCAAGACATAATAGCACTTGCAACCGCAAATCCCTTGGTTTTGGTAGAAGCCTGCGGAATAGGAGAACCTACAGCAAGGAAAATAGTGGCTGAAGCAAGAGAAGCGTCGAAAATGAACTTCATGTCTGGACTAGAGTTTGAAGACAAGAGAAAAAGCGTGCAAAGGATATCTACCGGCAGTGAGGCCCTTAATATTTTGTTAGGCGGGGGAGTAGAAACACAATCAATAACTGAATGCTATGGTGAATACGGTTCAGGTAAAAGTCAACTTGCGTTTCAACTATCTGTTAATGTGCAGTTACCTTTAGAGAAAGGAGGGTTAGAGGGCCATGCAATATGGATTGACACAGAAGGGACATTCAGGCCAGCAAGAATCGAGCAATTGGCAGCAGTAAAGGGCCTTGATCCAAAACAGGCTTTGCAAAACATAAAGATAGGAAGAGCGTATTCTTCTGACCACCAAGTTCTTTTGGTTGATAAAATACCTGAGTTAATAAATGCAGACCCTAAGATAAAATTAATAGTAGTGGACAGTATGATGGCCCTGTTTCGTGCAGAATATGTGGGTAGAGGAACATTAGCGGATAGACAACAGAAAGTGAATGTAGTTCTACATAACCTTCAAAGACTAGCTGACCGTTTCAATGTAGCAGTTTACATAACGAACCAAGTAATGGCTAGGCCAGATGTAATGTTTGGAGATCCAACAGCGGCTGTTGGCGGGCATATAATCGGACACGTAGCTACTTACAGGATATACTTAAGAAAAGGTAAGAAAGGCTCAAGGGTTGCAAAGCTAGTGGACTCACCAAGCTTGCCTGAAGGAGAAGCTTCTTTTGAAATTACATCCAACGGAATAATGGATATAGAAGAAGAAAAGAAAAAATAAGCCATTTTGTGGTGAAACATGAGATTAGAAGGCCAAAGACTCAAAGATATCATTGACTTAATTGAACCTATAAAAGACCCTGAAATAGGCATAAGCATAGTTAAGCTTAGAATGGTAGAATCCATTGAAGAAGACAATGGAAAAATAAAAGTAAATGTGAAATTAACCGTGTATTTATAATTTTTATTTATAACCAAAAATAAACTGATAAGTACTTAAATACTAAATAATTAATTTA
>JAMDDW010000018.1 GCA_023488405.1 Candidatus Parvarchaeota archaeon
AAAAAGAAAAATGGTAAAAGGTAGTACTAAGTTAATTTTTAAGGAAAGCAATAGTGCAAAATATAGCGAGAAATTTGAAAGTGTTCAGAAAGTCGCTGAAGAAATTAGAACTGCACTTAATAATAAAAATTGGGGTTGGGATTATCCCCGAATGATTAAAGAATACTTTGGTGATATGTATCTTTCTATGATGGAATTTAAAAAAGTATTAAAGCCAGACGGAAGCGCATTGTTAGTAGTGGGAGATCAAACATATAAAAAAATTATTATCCCTGTAGGCAAAATACTATTAGAAATGGCTAATGATCTAGGTTATTCATCCGCTAAAATAGAACTTTTTAGAGTGAGAAGAAGCACCGTCCATGATTTACCGCTTAATGAGGAGATAGTTATACTCAAAAATTAGGTTCTTAAAAAATTACCACTTTCAATTTTTTCGTTTAAAGCTTCTAAGATTAGACTTTCTTCGATTGGTTCCTTCTTAGACATAGCTTTTTGCAATGCTGACGGAGAAGTGCATACACATTTTCTTATAACTAAATTATAACGATCATTTGAAACATTGTGGTCCAAGCCAACAACTACAAAAATTAGATTATTGGTTTTTAGATCATTTTCTTTATCTACATCTTTCATTATTACTCCATAAATTTTACAAAGAATATCAAATAATGTATCTTGTATGACCCAAAGAGATTTTTTTCCCAATTTTTGGAATAGATACCCTTTGTCTATCATCTGTAGCGAGCTTCCTTTTATCGAAGCTTTAGAATTTAACCCATACTCATAAGTATTTTGAGTAATATCTTTCCCGTCAAAAAAATCCTTTATACATAATACTAAACCCCCCGTCCCAGTAGTTGCGTCGGCCTGAAATTCTAAATGTGAATAATCAATAATTTTTTGGGTTGTGTCATTAAATTCGCAGATTATCCAATCTGCTCTCCCATACTTGCCAAGACCTATCTCTGGTACAAACAGCAGGTTCTTACCCTTAAAGAATTTATCTTTAATAAAGTCAAATACAATTACTTTGCCCTTTGTATTCTTTTCTTGAAATCTGTATGGGCATATTATTACCGCTTCGCCAGTTTGTTTACCAGTGCCACCATGAAATGTAGAACAAGCCCCAGTTTGGTGGCTTAATAAAAAGTTTCCCTTATCATCAGTTAGATTTGATTTCTTGTTGATTGGATCACAATCAGTATCACTACCATTTCCTCTAAAAGGACACAGGTACTTGGATCTTATTTTTGTAGCTTCGATTGTCTTATTTGTCGGTGGGAAACCAAATATCTCAGATACATATCGCATATGGGTTGAAGACAATCTTAGTATAAAAATCTACTTTATAACTAAAAAGCGTCAACTTTAATAGAGGTCATTACTCTCAGAAGTGGCAAAGGGCTTTGCTAACTAAGTCCGATAATTAAGTTACTTTGGGAGCAGTATTAAGGTTTTATTAGCTGAAAGTGATATTAATTTATGGCTGACAACAAAGGAGGTGCAATCGCAGTACTTCTAGCGTTAGGTTTAATTCTGGGAGCAATATGGTTGGGATCTAAGAAAAAGTGTCCTCATTGCGGCAAAGAGAATGATAGTACATCTACTGAGTGTAAACATTGTGGAGCGAAATTATGACGCATCCCGATTACTTAAGAGCATTCAGTGGATATATCATAACTATTTTATTTATAGCGGATTTCATAGCTTTAATTTTTGTTAGGGGACTAATAATAACTCCTTTCTTGGGGGTAGGATTTATAATTGGTGCGATTAGATTCTTCTTTGGGAGCAAAGGAATTAAAAGTATGGAATTTTCAGCAAACCCATTTAAGTTTAAATTAAATTATTATAATACTCATAAAAAATTAAGGAAGCAATGATTTAAGTTTTACTTCTATATTAAATATTCCAAGCCTTCCGTTTAAAGGTATTGGTCTCTTGAGCCTTGCTGGATTTTCAAGGATAAATCCATAACGGTAACTTGATTTGTAGCTTCCAGCCAGATGCAGGCTTTTATCACTTAGAAAATCACGCCTGTTTTCATACTTTTTGCAGCCAACCAAATCAACTTTGCCTATAATTTTCCCGAGTGCGATGCCGCTCTTGTCGATTTCAAAACGCTTAAGTGCAGTAATATCTGGGATCTTGGAAGCATGTATCAGCAAATTGCCCCTGTAATTTGTTTTCCAGCCCCTTATCTCAATCCTTTTCTTTCCCGCTATTATTAAGTCAGCAAATGGCTGTTTCACTGAAAGGCATTTCATATAATTGACTAAACAATCAATTATTTTAAATGTGCGTTATAATTTCGCTCTTTTGCCTTTTTAAATAAAACTCCGCTATAATTAATAATGCGATGAATACGCTCCCAATTAAATGTGGGTAATTGGCAAATAAGTTATTGAGACTTATTTTGGATAGAGGGGGGTTTGGGAAAAATAACATAGTGTTATTAAATAATAGAGAAATAAGATAAATAGGTATCAGCAAGATAACTGCTAAGATGTTTATGCGCCGAATTTCATTGCGATTAAGTGTTTCGATAAATAACACAATTAAAAAGTATAAGTAGAAAGTAAAACTTAATGATAAAAGTGAGCTTCCTCCTTTTATCGGATTCGCGTTTCCAAAAAATTGGGAAATCGCAATTAAATATGTCACAACTAGGCCATTAAAAATCATAAAATCTAAGTTTATCTTATTTGGGAAAACGGCATCTTCAAAGTGCCCTTTATTAAGCTTTTTACTAAATTTGAGCAAGAGTTCTAAAATAAAGCATATTGAATATAATACGCTAAAATAGATAAGGGAGTATGCTCCTCCTTGATCTTCTATTGGATTGAATGGTGCGATCGCAACCTGGATGATTCTGTCATTGTTCGAGCTTGATGCCAAGATAGTACTTACTGCAGGGTTAATATCAAATATAAAAAACAATATAAAAAAGACCAATACAAATATTATAGAGTATCTTTTAGTCTTCAGAATATCAGACCAAAATTTATTATTCATGTCTCCTCAAATATTAACGCAATGATCTTATTTGCGGTTACATCCTTGTAAGCTTATTTATAATATTATTTATTTAATCCTTTATATGGCAAATATATTAGGTTATATCCTAGCAAGCATAATAATCCTTGCTCTTTCGCCTTTAGGCATAGTAATAGTCAGTTCCTTCGAAGTTTCATTTACAAATATCATTCCTATAATCTTTGTAATGATAACGATTCTGGGTTTTACTTTTCCAGTTATAGGAGCGCTTGGCTAAAATAAACTAGTTTAATAAAATTCTTTTATTCTGCCTGTTTTTAATTATAGTATGCCAAGAACTATACCGAAAGAGATAAAGGAAAAGGCAAGAGGATTTGTCATGTTGCTAAGTATAATGAAAATTCTTAGTAAGTCTTCTCATCTCAGATCAGGGATAACTAAACCCATGTGCCCAGAAATCTTGCTAGCGTCTATTCTAGATGTGGCCCGCTTATCAGAATTCCAAGTTTTATGATTGGCGCTTTTATTTTATAAGGTAAATACACAAATCCTTTTTTGTATATTTTATTATTAGATGAGAAAGGCCCGAAACAACTAGGTATATCTGTTCCAGGTTGATCGTCATATTCATGGTAGGAATAGACATTTCCTAGCTTACCATTTATTTTTTTAAAGTGAATCTCAGATTCACGGGCTTCATAAAACGAGTTATCCCCAAGTTCATCAATATACATTTTGCTTTTGAATGCCCCTGCTCCAAAGCCTTCACCAGCTTTTTTACCGTAAACACTGCATCTTGATATTTCATATGCTGCATTATAACCAACCTCATTAAAATGAATCTCGCTATCTCTTGCAAATTGTGCAAAATTATCCCGGGCTTCGTCAATAATAAGTGTTGAAGCTCCTATCCTGAGACCAGCATAATTTCCAGCTTTTTTAGCCATTATCTTGCTTTCTGTTGAGGATATTCCCAAGTAATTTCCTGCTTCATAAACATTTATTTTCGAGTTTCTTGACTCTCCGCCTAAGTCGCTGCCGGCCATACCAGAAATGTTTATCTCCGAGTTTTTCATTTTATAACCCGCATAATCTCCAACTTCCCTAGCAAATATCCTGCTGTTTACTGCATTTTCCCCAAGATAGTCTCCGGCAATATCTACATGTCCCTCTGCATCTTTTAGGTTATAGAACAGGTTGTCAATAGGCTTTGGAGATTTTATGTAAACCTTCTCTCCAGGTTTTATAACATTGTTTATTGCTGCTGAAAGTAATGCCCCAAAAGCACCTGTTCCGTGCAGGTTTTTATATACCTTTTCATTACTAGCGACATCTTCAACGTCTTTTAGTTTATAATCTAAATTTTTCATTTCTCCACGCAGGTATTCGTCATCAACAATTATTGGAGCATCTGACTTAGAAAGATCGGAAAGAACTGACAGCAATGCATCTAACCCTTTAAGTTGGTTTTTATTAGCGTTTTCAAATATATTTTTAATACAGGTTTTAGCCTTTTTTAATTCTCTTTTATACTCTAATGCTTCCTCTTCGCTTATTGTATGAAAATATGGCCCGTCTACGCTTCCTCCCATTTTTATCACCTTCGTTTGCTTTTATTTAAATAAATAATATCAGAATGGGGATATTATATAAGCTTTTATTTATTAGAAAGTAGTATGTTAAATAGTTAAAATTTAACAAGTTCGCCGAAAATTTCCATTTCGAAAGATAAGGGTTGTAAAATAGAATTAAGCAGACATTGCTTTTCTTGTCAAATATTTTATGGTTTGAATTATCGTTATCAAATTTCACCTCTTAGGAAGTCATTAATTACACAGTTAAACCAATCTATTGCATGTATTATATAAAATGGTACAAAGGGTAAACCATTCTTATATAGTTTATTATGAAGCTCGCGTCTCCTACTACCAGGGTCCCACTTACCAAGTGCACCATCTAACTTTTTAAAGTGAATTTCTGAATATTGCATGTACCAACCTGCATTATAACCAAGTTCATCAACGTACATTTTACTTTCATATGCTTCCAGCCCGAAGTTTTCTCCGGCTTTTTTGCCATAAACCTTACATCTCTTTACACCCATTGCTGCGTTATCACGGGCTTCATTAAAATGGATCTCGCAGTCTGTAGCATATCCTCCAAGGCCATATCCAGCTTTGTCAACATAAATTTTGCTTTTGAATGAATGCCACCCCAATTCTGCGTCTGCTTTTTTAGCCGAGATTAAACTCCTTTCAGAAGAACCGCCAAGCCTTTCACCCGCTTTATTAACGTATATCTTTGAATCTTCCATGGAAAAACCCGCATTATTCGCTGCTTTGTATATGTGCATCTCCGAGTTTTTCATTTTATGACCCGCAGCATCTCCAGCTTTTCTCGCGAATATGTTACTGTTTACTGCATTTTGCCCAAGATACTTTCCAGCAATATCTACGTGTGCCTCTGCATCTTTTAGGTTATAGAACAGGTTGTCAATAGGTTTTGGAGATTTTATGTAAACCTTCTCTCCAGGTTTTATAACATTGTTTATTGCTGCAGATATAACGATTCCTAAAGATTCAGTCGTTTCAATTCCTTCATACAGTCTTTCATCCCTTACAACATCTTCAACGTCTTTTAGTTTATAATCTAAATTTTTCATTTCTCCACGCACGTATCCCTCATCTGCAATTATTGTGGCATCTGACTTAGAAAGATCGGAAAGAACTGACAGCAATGCATCTAACCCTTTAAGTTGATTTTTATTAGCGTTTTTAAATATATTTTTAATACAGGTTTTAGCCTTTTTTAATTCTCTTTCTTGTGCTAACTCTTCTTCTCTGCTTATCGTATGAAACCATGGCCAATCCGGCCCGTCTCTTCCTCCCATTTTTATCACCTTCTTTTGCGTTTACTTAAACGGAAATATTAGAATAGAATTACTATATAACCTTTTACCTATTAGAAAGTAGAGTTTTTATCTAAAATCAAGAGTGAAAAACCCTAGAAAAATAAAAATCAAGTTTTATATTGGAATTATAATCAATTATATAATATGGGGCATAAAGAGAAGCTGGAAAAGTTACTCAAAGACCTGAATGCTTCTTTCGAGAAATCAAAACTCTTAAGTTATATGGACTTTGATTCCAAACATTTTACTTTCAGGCCGGAGTATTCACAATCCAACAGCAATTCCTACAACCCGCTGGCTTCCTATAATCCGGAAAATGATAATTTCTACATACTTAGGGAGCTGTTTACCCCTGGAGTGCTGGACAAACAACAGAAAATGCAAAACACGGAAAGCCAAAAGGCCATTATAATGCATGAAGAAGTGCACAGGGCCGTTATAAAATCAGGTTTGCTGGATAAATGCAGCAGTGATCCGGCAATAAGCTCCACTTTTTATTTAGACAAGCACCACAGCCTGCCGTTTGTATTGGCCTCGCTTAAATTCAAAGGGAATATCTCCAACTATATATATAACGGTGAGGAGCTTGAGGACTTTAGAAGCGCTTTCAGCTCAGTTGAAAAGTTTTTCGATTATGTAAATGAAAGCAGTTTAAACTCAAATTTTGACATATACAACATACACTTATTGGATTTCAGGAATTCAAGCGAGTCAGCGGCAGAAATTGCAAAAAAACTAAAGTTGAAAGGCATAAAGTTCAGGGACGGAACAATGTTTGCCGTTAAGGACAAAAACGCGATGTTTTATTTTGATAGCGGTTTCTACCTTTCAAAGCTTAACGATAATTATAATAGCATATCGATAGAATACGAGAAAATCCCCTTATAAGGAGAAAAGCTTCTAAATGTATTTAAAAGGAAGAAAAGTTTAATATATACACGGAGTATAATAAATATGGTAGTAGAAAAAAAGTTTCATTCTGTTTTGTCTTCAACTGCTGTTAAATTATCCGTATACTCGTCATTTCTAGATTTCGGTTTGGCAATATCGGTTTTTTTCCTCCAGAGGAAACTGCTTCCGATAGCGATGACTTCATTCCTTCTGAACTTGTTTGATACGGCAATAGCATATTTGACATTTGCAATAATCGGTTTATTCCTGGCTGCAATGGCATTGAAATTTAAGGAAAGGGTAATAACAATAAGGCCACACAAGGAACACTCACAGCAGGTGGCCATAAGAAAAATAAAGATATCCCTGCCAAAAGAAAAGTTTAATGATGATAAACCGAGAACGGCAGTTCTAAAGGTCAGGCCAGGGGATTCAAATGAAGAGATACAAAGGATTGTCAGCAAGGGCAAACAGGATTTCATAAAATTCAACGGCATATGGTACAAAGTCGCCAAAGACAAATTTGACCAAGTTTCAAGGCCGGATTACTAAAGATAATAATTTAACGGACCAAAAACTTATAATCAGATGAAAGGGCAAGGTCTTCCGGTTTCAACTTTAATTATAATACTGTTAGCGATATTGATCCTTGTTTTAGTTGTTGTGTTCATAATACTCCCAATATCAAAAACATCAAACTCAATAAAGCCTCCCGCTTCAAATGTAAGCTCATTTGAATTTACATGCAGCACGGATTGCAGTCTGGCCAGCAGCCCAAACCCCGCAAGCACGTCCTTTTGCACAGCAACTCTTCCAGGTTATCCTTCCGTACATTGCTACAGCCAGATACCAGGGACAAGCAGCTATGTCTATGGCAGCGGAAGCTGCGTCTACACGGATTCTTTCGGGAAAACAATAACTGCAGACAGTAGCGACTGCTGAAAAGCTTTTTTACAAAGTTTTTGCAAAAATCAAAAGATTTGAACCTTTAGGCATTGTCTTAGACAAGAGATATAAATCAGCAGATACAAATTATTTTATGGTTACGGGCTTAAATTGCAATTTTAATCCTAGAAAAATAAACTGCTTTCCAGAAGGAGGGTTGAAAAATCTTCAATAGCTATGGTTTCAGTCACATGGTTAGAAGGTTTTGACCCGTCTTATATATTCAAATCAAGAGAGGAATTCAAAAATTGGCTTTTGTCGCATATAGACCTTACTTACCTGCCGCCGTATCTTCCTAACGATGACCTCAAAGCATTCATAAACAGGGCAATAAGCTACGGGTTCAAGAGGGTCTGCCTTCCGATCACATCGGTAGCAGGGGCAGAGGAATTGATAGGCAAGGATGGAAAAATCGAGCTGATAACTTTTATTTCCTCATTTCATGGAAACAGAGACCTTACGGAAGAGAAAAAGCAGGCCTGCTATTCTGCAATATCCTTAAAAGTAAGCGAAATAGAATTCAGCCCGGATCTGTCTTTGCTTGGGGATAATCCAGATCTTTTTAAAGCGGAGATAACTTCAATTTTAGACATAACCAAGCATGTAAATAAAGTCTCAAAGGCCTATCTGGAAATAGACAAACTGCCTGATGAAATGATAAACAAAGCAATACAATTGTCACAGGAATGCCAGCCTGATTATATCAGCATATTAATAAACCTGCTGGAAGAGGAAAATTATGATGGGGAAAATTTAAACTCTTCAAAGGTCTGGTTTGAAAAAGTAAACAATGCACTAGGAAACGAAAAAAAGACAAAACTAAAGGTATATGGAAGGATAGACAATTTCAATACCCTTTTGCCGATATTATACCTTGCCACCAAATACAATTGGAGCTTGGATGACCTTAGGATAGGCACCGAGTACGGCTTTGATATAATAGACGGCTTGGACACCTCATCATTGTAGTCTATCATAAAAACATCGGTTTTCATTGAAGATTAAGTTTTTATATCCCCAAAAATTCAATCTTTTATGGGAGTTTTAAAAATAATATTTTATGTAATAATAGCTGTAATTGTCTTTTCATTGGTTTCTACCTATATAGTGAACATAAATGCCCCGGAGGTTGCCGGCCTTATAGGCCAGTCAGTCACTTCTTTCTTCAAGGGAGCCAGCTCTAACAATACACTCGTTTCGAATGGGGCTAACTTTTCATATCCTGGAAACTGGCTTATCTTTTCTCCTTCAGTTATAAATGGAGTTCCGATACTCTCCCAGAACAGCAGCGTTTCAAAGAGCATATCAGGTGAGCTCACAAATTCCTCAATCTCAATAATACTGCCGAATTCTTATGTATCTAATCTTGTTGGGGATATCCCAAGCGTTATCTCCGGCGCAATTTCAAAGAATTTGAGTCTGGCAAGCATAACAAAGCTTGCAAAAAATGTTGACTTAGTGGTTGTTGCAGATTTTAACGTGCCGGCCAATTTTTCAAATGCTACTGACATAAATCAAGTAAGCGGATTTTTAAATTCGTTTAAGATAAACACCGGAAACTATTCATACATAAACTTATCCAACGAAAAGGGCGTTTTAATAACTGACAGAAACATAAAAATACCTCAGATAGACAATTTATCATTTGCATACGCCAAAGTTGCGATTGCTATCACCGGTAAAACAGTTTGCATGGTTTTTGGCCTGGCCTCAGAGAACAGCTCTATAAATACTGTAAACCTAGGTTTTAAGAGAGTAACTGAAAGTTTGAAGTGTAAAGAAAGCTGATATTAGTGTTTTAGTTTAAACAAGAGTCCAATTGGAGCTAGAGGGATTTGCACCCTCACCGTCACGAGCTTCAGTCGTGTGCCCTCCTATTGGGCGATAGCTCCAAAGATTATGATTACTTGATTAATATTAATATTTATCAACTTAAGCATGAATTATTTTATTTAGATTTAATACGGCAAATAAAACTATCTACAATTTTAATTTTATAATAAAATCTTAATCAAGAAATATTTATATCCCTTCCTTTTATATAAATAATATGTCATTTAAAGCGTTTTCCAGAGATTTAGAGGGCAATAGCATTTCCTCAATAAAATCAAAAAGATCTCAGTCAGCTCTGGAATATATGATG
>JAMDDW010000019.1 GCA_023488405.1 Candidatus Parvarchaeota archaeon
CCGCGCTTCTTAGAAAAGAAGTCGTGTTAAAAGGCTTTGGAGGGCTGACTCTCTTTCTTTTGTTCTCAACTTTTGTTATATTAGCATTTTTCTCTTTTTTTATCTTTCTTAGTTTTTCTGCAGTTTTTTCATCAAATATTTTTCCATCTTTGTATTCAGCTATAAATGTAGAGTCTCCCGCTTGCACTGTAGCCAGAAATCTCCAGTACTTTTCAGGTTTAAATGCTCTTCTTTCAGCATCTCTGCTCACTATAAGGGCAAGAGTAGGAGTTTGTACCCTTCCTATAGACAAAAATGAATTTCCAAGTCTTTCGGCTGCAAGCGATATAAATCTTGTTAAAACTGCACCAAGTATAAGGTCAATTTCTCTTCTAGCATCTGCGCTGTCCGAAAGGCTCTTATTTGGTTTTTGCAGGTTTTTAAATGCCTCTGTTAATTCCTTTGTAGTAAGGGATGAGAACACGCTGCGGTATATCTTCGCTTTGCCATTTTCTTCTCTTGCTACATTGATTGCTTCAAATCCTATTGATTCACCTTCCGTATCATAGTCTGTCGCTATTATTATTTTATCTGCTTTCTTGGCAAATTTTTTTATTACAGAAATATTTTCCTCAGCAGCAGGAGTGTAAACAAGTTTCGCATCTATCATCTTCATTAAAGTTTCTTCATTCCATTTTTTGAATGTTTCTGGATACCTTACATTTTTGATGTGGCCTTTAAGCGGCATTACAACCGTTTCTTCACCGTTTATTTTTGTATACCAAACCTTTACAGGCCCGAATTCCTCGGTCTTTATTTTTGTTTCTGCAAGATTTTTCGCAATGGTTTCCGCAGCCGTGCTTTTTTCTGCTATTATCAGTTGCATTTTAGAATAATATATATAGTAGTATATAAGCCTATCTTACAATGGTCCCTTTTATCTCCTTGTTTTCAAGGTATCTTTTTATGTCCTCAATATCGTTTGTAACTACAACTGCTATGTTGTTCTTTTTGCATATTTTTGCTGCTAACGGATCAAATATAAAGTTCATACCGGGTACACGTTTTCCTTTTGTAAGCGCGTAAAGTTTTTCGAAGCCTATGTTTTTGAGAAGTTTTACATCCTTGAATTTTCTAGGGTCTTTGTCGTAAACCCCCATTTCTTTTGACATGTTAAATATAACCTTAGAATGTGTTGAAACTGCAGCATATGCTGCGCAGGTATCAGTTGTCCATCCCGGAAGGTAGCCTCCCGTAAGCGTTATCCTTTTGTTTGTTTTTATCTTTCTTGGATCCTTATCGGTATAATCTGTCTTGAATGCCTTTGACATTACCCATGCATTTATGTGTGTGCATTTTATGCCTACAGTGTGCAGTTCCTTTTCACTAAGATTGAAATCTTTGGAGAAATCTATGTATTCCCTTGCTATAGGCCCTCCGCCAGTTATAACCAAGAATTTTTCATTTAATTTTTTTAATTCATTGAAAAGCAAAGAGGTATCTCTTTTCTTGTCAAATAGAAATGAGCCGCCAAGAGATATGACTATGGACATAAAATTAAAAGGAGCACAGGGTTTAAATAACTATTTTACAGTTTGGTAAAAGTTATTAAATAAGAAGCAACTATTAAATAAATCAAAGCGGAGTAGAGCAGCCAGGAGTGCTCGCTGGGCTCATAACCCAGAGGTCGTGTGGTTCAAATCCCACCTCCGCTATAATAATTTAAAGGTAAATCAAAAAGAATGGAAAAATTTTACATAACTACTCCGATTTACTATGTCAATGATAAGCCTCACATAGGGCATGCATATACTACTGTAATCGCAGATATACTTGCAAGATGGCATAGGATAAACAACGAAAAAGTTTTCTTTTTGACGGGCACAGATGAGCATGGTGGTAAGATAGAGAAAGCTGCAGCAGAGAAACATAAAACACCAAAGGAGTTTGTTGACGAAAACTCACAGATATATAAAGATGCATGGAAAAAGCTTGATATCTCTTATGATAAGTTCATACGCACTACGGATGAGTACCACGAATCAGCGGTAACTGAATTTATAAGAAAGGTATGGGATAATGGAGATATTTACAAAGGTGAATATGAGGGATTTTATTGCTTGCCAGATGAAAGATATATAACGGAAAGCGAACTTGTGAATGGAAAATGTCCTGACTGCGGTAGGGAGGTTCAAAAGATAAAGGAAGAAGCTTACTTCTTTAGATTAAGCAAATACAAGGAACAGATAGTGAAGCTTATAGAAAATGGCTTGATAACGCCGGGAAAAAATGCAAATGAGATATTAAGCAGACTTAAGGGAGAATTAAAGGATTTGGATATAACCCGAAAGAGCGTTTCATGGGGTATAAAGTTTCCATTTGATGAAAGTCATTCCGTTTATGTGTGGTTTGATGCATTACTTAATTATTTAAGTGCCTTAAACTGGCCGGACGGTAGTGAATTCAAAGAATTCTGGCCGGCAGATATTCATTTAGTAGGCAAGGAGATAGTGTGGTTCCATTCAGTAATCTGGCCGGCAATGCTTTTAGCTGCAGGTTTACCACTTCCAAAAAACATAATGGCGCATGGCTGGTGGACAGTTGAAGGTAGAAAAATGAGCAAGTCTATTGGAAATGTTGTAGACCCTATAGAAATAGTTGATAAATATTCGGCGGATGCATTCAGATATTTTTTATTGAGGGAAAAGCCAACATGGGATGATGGGGACTTTTCAGAATCAGCATTAAAGGGAAGAATAAACGGAGAGCTTATGGCTGACTTAAGTAATTTAGTTGCTAGGGTTTTGACCATTGCGGAAAGGTTCAAAGACAAAATAGAAGGAGAGGTAGAAATAGAAGATTTTATAAAAAAGAAGGAAATAATTGAAAACTTTGATAAAAAGGATCTGTACTCTGCATTGAATCTTATATTTGAAGGAATAAGAAAAATAAATAGATATATAAACGATAAGGAGCCGTGGAAATTACAAGGTAAAGAACTAGCAAAGGTACTTTACAATTCATTAGAGGCAATAAGGGTATCTGCAATCTTTTTAAAACCATTTATGCCATCAACTGCAGAGAAAATAGAAAAGAAGCTTGGAATAAAACCACAGTTATTAGCAGATGCGGTTTTTAGGGAATTTAATACAAATGTAGAAAGAGGAGAAAATCTTTTTAATAAGGTAACTTAAGAAAAAGAGGACTCAGGAAAACCCTGTTTGATAAGTATATCTTTTACTTTATCTATGTGTTCCCCTTGTAATTCTATCATGCCGTCTTTAAATGTTCCGCCGCAGGCTATCTTTGTTTTTAATATTTTTGTAAGGTCCTTTATATTTACAGCTTTTGGATCCAGACCACTTATAATAGTAACCATCTTTTTGAAAGAAACCTTTTTAGTGTAAATCTTTATTTTCTGCGTTTCCTGCGAAATGGTACCGCAGATACAAAGGTCTTTTGGAAGACCACAAACCGGACAAACTTCTGTCATTTTTATCTTTTTATTCAACCCCTTTAAAATTTATAGGTTATATATGATTAAATACCTATATAAACCTTTCTTAGCAAATATTACTGTTATTATATGATGGCACTGTAAGTTTATAAAGTGTGAGTGGGAAAACCTACGATTTAAATCGTGGGATGAAAGCGAACTCAAAAGTGGAAAACATAAATAACAGAAGTGGTAAAACAACAATATGTTAACAGCATACAAATTTAGGCTGTATCCTAACAAAGATCAAAAAGAACTGTTTTCAAAATACTTTGGCTGCACTAGAGTAGTGTGGAATAAAGCCTTAGAGTTGAGAGAAAGCTATTACAAAGAGCATAAAAACGATAAGCAAAAGAAGGGATTAAACTACTATGATACAGCAAGATTCTTAAGAGAGTTAAAGCAGAAGGAAGAATACAAATGGCTTAATGAAGCCAACTCACAATCATTGCAGCAAGCATTGATGGATTTGGACAAGGCATTCAAGGCATTCTTCAAAGGCATATCGAAATACCCAAATTACAAGAAGAAAACAAACAGGTAGTCCTTTAGAGTTCCACAGTTCTTCAACTTCACTGACAATTTACTGTACCTTCCTAAGATGGGAAAAGGCATAAAGATGGAATTCACAGGGAATTCCCAAGGGACAAAGTGAAGCAATTAACAGTAACAAAAACACCTACAGGCAAGTACTTCGTCTCTATCACAGTGGACGACAGAAAAGAAACACCTCAAAAAGTGCAAATAACGAATGATCCAACAAAACCATAGGCATTGACATGGGATTAAAAGACTTTGCTGTACTGTCAAACGGTATAAAGATCAGTAATCCAAAGTTTCTGCAGAAATCAGAGAAGCTGCTAAAGAGCAGGCAGAGAGCATTGTCAAGGAAGCAAAAAGGCAGCAAAAACAGAGACAAGGCAAGATTAATGGTGGCAAAAACCCATGAAAAAGTAGCCAGTCAAAGAAATGATTTCATTCATAAGGTATCAACGGCGATAACCAAGCGGTTCGATACCATAGTGATAGAAACATTAAACGTTAGAGGAATGAAGAAGAACCACAACCTGGCAAAGGCAATAGGCAATGTGAGCTGGAGCAGATTCTTCCAGTTCCTTAAGTACAAGGCAGAAAAATCAGGAAAGAACATAATAGAGATAGGAATGTTTGAAAAGTCGTCAAAGACATGCAGTGTATGCGGGCATGTCAATAATGATTTGACGTTAAAAGAAAGAGAATGGACATGCAAGAGCTGTAAGACTAAGCTAGACAGGGATGTAAACGCAGCAATAAACATAAGAAATTTCGGTCTTAATCAAATAGGATTAAATCAAATACCCTCGGACAGAGGGGAATTTAAGCCTGTTGAGAATTCTCTGACGGCGGAACTTGCTAAGCTGAATATTCAAGCAAGGTCTACGAGCCATGATCCAAAGAAGCAGGAAATATACGCTATGAAGAAGTTAAAACTTTTAATAGGAGCTGGAAGCCTGTGAATTCATGGGAGGATGTCACTTTAGTAGTTATACCTGTAATAAATTGTTAAAACTTTATAAATAAAGAGAAAAGCATCTATAAAATATGAAAGTTCAAGAATTAAAGGAAAAATTGAATTTACCAGAGTGGGCAGAAATAACATCCAGCCAGTTCTCTGATATATCATTTAGCTGTATAAAGTATGCAAAGAGCAATGGTAAAGATCCAATATCATTTGCGGATGAAATCGCAAAGAAAATAGAATCAAAGTATATAAAGAAGGCAGTAGCGTTGAACACCTATATAAATATAGATTTAAATTTCGATGAGCTTGAAAAGGATGAAAAAATACTGAGTAAAATAGAATTACAAAGCGTTAAAAATTCATTTTCTGCTAAAACAGTAAGACTTGAGCATACTTCTGTAAATCCGAATAAAGCATTGCATATTGGCCACATGAGAAATTCATATATTGGGGAATTCATTAGGAAAGCACTTATTTACAGCTCTGCAAACGTGATAACCTCCAATTTTATTGAGGATACCGGCGCACAGGTAGCTGATATAATTGTTGGCTTTAAGTACCTTAACAAAAAGCAGGAAACTGATGAGAAGTTTGACATTTACTGTTCAAAGATATACAAGGAGGTTAATGAAGACTACGAAAAAGAAAAATCTCTGCTTGAAAAAAGGAAGGAAGTGCTTCTAAAGATAGAAGCAGGGGATAATGATACATTGAAGTTTCTGGATTCAATAGTAAACAAGGTTTTGCTTGCACAACTTTCTACTTTGATAGGAGAAAAGATAAAGTATGATCTTCTGGATCTAGAACGTTATATACTGGGAGAAGGAATAGTAAAGGCCGCACTGGACAAACTTATAGCAGAAGGGATAGCAGCGGTTTCCGAAAGCGAGAAAAATAAAGGCTGTATAGTCAGCAACATAGACGGCAATGAAATAACGCTTACAAGATCAGATGGAACCTCTCTGTACATAGCTAAAGACATTGCATATGCAATGATAAAGCACAGTATACTCAAAGAAAAGATAAAATACAGGAAGTTTTCTTCAAATTTCGATGGAACCGATATTCTTATTTCAAGCAGGGATGGCGATGAATCTGGCATGCAAAAAATAGACATTTCATTTACATTGACAGACTCTGCTCAAAATGCAGAGCAGAATGCTGTTAAATTTATAATAGAGAAATTTGCAGGAAAAGGCTCCTATAATCATTACGGTTATGAGCCTGTTTCAATTTCCAAAGATACTGCAGCTTATCTTGGGATAAATACGGATGAAAAATTTATGAGAATGAGTGGTAGAAAGGGTATAACGGTTGAATTTGACGACTTAGCTGATAAAATAAAAGGAAGAGTTATAGAAGAAGCAGAGAAAAGCGGCAGGAAGATGGAGAGTAATTCTGCTAGGAAGATATCATCAAATGTAATCAGGTACTATCTATTAAAGTTTTCTCCGTCAAAAATGGTGGTATTTGATATAAATGATGCCATCTCTTTGAAAGGCGATAGTGCAGTGTACATAAATTACAGTTATTCAAGGTCATTGAGCATACTTAACAAGGCAAATATAAATGGTTATGACAACGTTTCATTTGATCAAAATGAGGCAAAATTCCTAAAGGAGATTTTTCTTTGGGAAAATGTTTTGGACGATGCAATCTCTAATCTTAAACCTAATCTTGTATGTGAATACCTACATAGAATAGCTGACGTTTTCAATGCCTTTTACGAGAAAAATAGGATATTGGGGGATAAAAGGGAGAAAGAAAGGCTGCTTTTAGTATCAGCATTTAAAACAATTGTAGAAAATCTTTCTTATTTTTTAGGCATTGATCTGGTTGAAAGGATTTAATGCGTTGTATTATCTATAATAAAGAAAGAGGCAAACATATATTTATTGCCGTTGAGATAGAGTATTGATTGGTGGTTAAATATTATGGATGAGGATCAACTTAATACCCTGTTTTCAAATGGAATACTTGTAGATTCATCTATAAAGGATACAAATATCTCTGATGTTTATGGGCTAATTAGATCACTTAAAGAAAAAAATGTGAATTTTCTGGATATAAACACTTTTCATGATTTATACAATGGGGAAGCTAGCACAGATTCAGATATAGAGATAATTAAAAACTATGAAGGAGAGATATCGGAGTCTAAGCCTCCAAACTGGGTAAATTATTTTAACGACAGGTTCAACAGATTAAAGACAATTTTGATTAATAAGGACAGATCTGGTCTATCCTCGTTGTCAAACATAAAAAACATGCCGCAGAGTTCCGACGTAAAATCAATAGTTATGGTTTCATCGGTTTCTATCAGCCCTGTTAAAAAATACACAATACTGGATATAGAGGACAATACCGGGAGTTATAAAGCAATAATAACAAATTCAAATCAGGAAATTCTCGAAGACCAGGTTGTGATGATATCAGGAAGAAAATACAATGATGCAATATTTGTAAAGGACATAATTTTTCCTGAAATACAGATGAGAGAAAAAGTAAAGCAGGAGATAGATGACTCGTTCATCCTTTTTTTATCAGACATACATGTTGGTTCGAAATTATTTGTAAATGATGCTTTTGAAAGGTTTATAAAATGGATAAACGGAGAAATACCCGAGTATTCAAACATAGCCAAGTTAGTAAAATTTATTGTACTAAACGGTGATTTGATAGATGGTATAGGAGTATACCCAGACCAGGAAAAAGAACTTGCTATACTCGATCTTAAAGGTCAATATGATAAGCTTTATAGCTTTCTTGACAGGATACCAAAAAACATAAAGTTGATTTTGTCGCAGGGTAACCATGATGCTACACATATTGCAGAGCCCCAACCAAAACTAGATAAAACTTTTGCAGATAGTTTATATAAGTTAAAAAATGCCGTTTTTCTTTCAAATCCATATCAAGTTAACTTAATTATAGGAAAAGCAAAGATTAATTTGCTTTCATATCATGGCTTCAGTATAACTTACTATGCAAATAAGATTCCTAAATACAGTAAAATGGATGCAGATGACATAGAAAACATAATGAAGATACACCTTAAGTCAAGGCATATAGCGCCTTCGCATGGTTCAACGCAATTAATGCCTTTACCAAGAGATTATCTTGTTATAGAAGAAACTCCAGATATATATGCTACTGGGCATATACATAAAACTCTAGCTTCAATATACAAAGGGACAGTACTTATAAATTCGTCGTGCTGGCAGTATCAAACTTCTTACCAAAAAAAATATGGTATGGATCCTGATGTGGCAAAGGTTCCTATAGTAAATATGCGTGATAAAAGCTTTCAGATACTTGATTTTCTTGGAGATAAAGTCCAAACGTACAAAAAAGGTTTGAAGGAGGCATAAAATGGAGGGAAAAATAATCGTAATAGAAGGAATAGACGGTGCTGGAAAGGCTACACAGTCCAGACTTTTAAAAGAAACGCTTGAAAAAGAGAAAAAGAATGTTTCAATGTATTCTTACCCAGATTATCCATCTATTTATGGAGAAAGAATAAAATCATTTCTCTATAAAAAGATAAATCTGAAAGTAGATGAACTTTTTATGCTTTACATAATTGATATGGTAAAAGATAAAAGCAATATACTAGAAGCTGTAAAGAATGGAAACTATGTTATAATAGACCGATTCTTCTTTTCTACTATAGCTTATCAGTCAGCTGGCGGTTTCTCCTATGAAAATGGAAAAGAGATTGTAAAGCTTTTAGACATGCCCTTAGTAGATAAAGTTTTTTACATAAATGTACCGGTCGATATTTCAATGCAGAGAAAGGAAAAACAGAAGGGGAAGATGGATGTTGACAAATTTGAGAGTAATAAAAACTTTCTTTCAAAGGTTTCAACCTTTTATAGTAAATTAAAAAATGAGAGGTTTTATGCTAAATCCTGGGAGGAGATAGACGGCAACAAAAGTATAGAAGAGATATCTTATTTAATAAAAAAAGGTCTTGATTAATCATGAAAGGAAAGTTTGTAGTGATAGAAGGGATAGACAACGCTGGAAAAGGTACGCAGTCAGTTCTTCTGGCAGAGCATTTAAGGTCAAAGGGATTAAAGGTTCTTTTGACTAAGGAGCCAACAAATGGCATTTT
>JAMDDW010000005.1 GCA_023488405.1 Candidatus Parvarchaeota archaeon
AAACACATTATCATGTTTTGCGCCATTTAAAATCATTTCTATTGCTGCTTGAGCGATAGATATATTCTGTATTTGTCCAATAATACTTATAGTTTTCCCATAAACATTTATGTAACAGGAAGTCTCTCTCATTAATCGTTGTTTTATCAGCCCTCTTGTTCCTATAATCCTTCCTTTTAACTGCATTGCTCTTTTTTCTGAATTTGTATACTCTCTTAAACTTACTACAACTAGATCATAATCATCATCTAGTAATAGAGAAGAAATAGCAGAATCGAAACCTCGATTAAATGCATTTATTGCGTTTTTAGCGGACAAAACCTCAAATGCGCTTTTTCCGCTTATATAAACTGTATTCCCCTCAACTTCAATATTGACTCCATGCTGTTTTATTTTATCCAATAGTTTCTTCTGCCTAGTTATCTCCTTCGCCTTTCTGCTATTCATCAATAGTTCATCTTCCATTTATAGCTCCTTTGACATATACCATTTGTATCTTTTGTACCCTAAATTTTTATAGTATTCTCTAACACCTACTCCAGATATAACATTTATCTTATTTATGGAGTACTCTTCCTTTGTTATCTTTTCTGCTTCTGAAAGCAGATTCTTACCGAAGCCTTTATGCTGAAAAGAATCATTGCTATTCTGGTTTATATTTAAGTGCTCACCATAAACATGCAATTCCCTAACAAAAGCTTCTTTTGAATTGTCTGGAATTCTTAGCCTAAGAAAAGCAATTATTGCATTGTTGTTTACATCATCTACGCTTAAGAATATTTCATCCCCCTCTAAAGAACGATATCTCTCCTGATTAATTTTTATTTTAACAGGCTTGGAAATTCTTATGTGCCCTATTTCCCTACTACGTATATCATTTGGACTTTTGCCTAGCTCTTTTAATTTATCGTCAACTAACTGCCTTAGATTAGTTGTTTTTATCCCATTTTCTATGAAAGTTGATGGTATATCTCTTTCGATTCGCATTATCCTTAGCCATTTTGGAGCTTTTACCTCTGCTTCAGCAATAAGCTCAACTACATCTTCTATAGGATAAGGTTTATAATTTCCCCTCTTCCACATCTCATACAAGCCTGTACCTCTAATAACTAATGTAGGATATAGCTTGATAGCATCTGGTTTAAAATTATCGTTGTTGTATATTTGATTGATAGTTTCCCTATCTTTGTCTTTATCAGAAAAAGCTAGATTCAACATTATATGATAATCTACTTTATAACCATAATTTTTAAGTCTCCTGCTAGCGTCTATAACATCTGAGATTGTATGTCCTCTGTTGTTTTTAAGCAAGACCTCATCATAAATACTCTGAACCCCCATTTCAACTCTGGTTATACCAAAATTAAGCATTCGTTCTATCTCTTCATTTGCACACCTTTCTGGCTTTGTTTCCGCAGCAAATGCAACGCACCTTATTTTTGCTGTTTCATTAAACTTCTTTTGCTCTTCTAAGTTACCCTCTACTTTGTCGCCATAGAACTCATTCATTGCCTTATAAACCGCTGTGACATATTCATTAACATATTCTTTTGGTAAAGTTGTAAAAGTTCCGCCAATAGCAATTATCTCTATTTTTTGAGGATTATACCCCATAAAAAGATAATGCTTAAGCCGAGCAGTAACTTGTTTGTAAGGATCATAGTTATTCATCAAAGCTCGTCTAGCTGCTGGCTCAAAACCGGTGTAACTTTGTGGAGTATTAAACTTAGTTCCGCCTGGACAAAATATGCATGTACCATGCGGGCAGTCATAAGGTTTTGTCATTATTGCTACTACATTGACTCCGGATAATATCCTTATGGGTTTTGACACCATAAGACTAGCATACTTTTCTCTTTCATCCTGTGAAAAGTGATTTAGTATTTCGCCGTTCTTGGGGATATTATGCATTCCGATCTGTCTGCATACTATTCTTTTTGCGATTAAAAGTTCTTTTTTGTTTTTTACTTTACCCTCTTCTATTGCTTTTTTGAATAAAGGCATGAAATTAACTAAATCTTCTTGTTTATCGTAATAATCCATATTCTTTATAATTTATAAAAGCTGAACATATAAATTATATTATGAATAAGAAAGCGCAGATGATAACTATATTTTTTTCGTTATTTCTCATACTTGCAATTATAACAATATTAGGGATAGAATATACAAACTTGCAAACAAATCAAAATTTAAACTCTCTAGAACAAGCTTACAACCTACCTAAACTAGAGTATTATAACTTTTTGGGTATACTATCAAAAACATCAAATATAAACCCGTCAAACAACACAATAATTATATTAAATTCTACAGTACAAAATATTTATGATAATTTTTTCCAGAACTTAAATGCTACATTATTAGAACTTAATACAAACAATCTTATAATGCGAAGTGTGATGACCCTTTACATTAATGGAAAAGAGAATTCAAATACCTCAATAGGTTATGGAACACAGTCCAATTTTACAGCAGTTATATTGCCAAATACAGATTATGTTTCATTATATCTCAACGGAACAAAAATAGTTCCATTAACACAGGGCAAAGCGACTTATTTAAACACATTACAACCTGGTTTATATAAAGTAACCGCATATTCAAATGCATCTGGTTTAAAGAATATCACTTATTATGAAAAGGTGCTTATAACAACATTTATAGAGTCTAACTTACCATCAGGAACAAAGTGGAATGTGACATATGATGGTATAACTAACACCTCGACTTCAGACAAAATAACCTTTTCCGTTCCACCTGGAACATATTCTTTTTCGGTACCAGACGTGTTTGCATCATGTATTCATACACCATCTCCTTCTTCAGGTACTCTAACGGCTTATTCATCTCAAAGTATTACATTCTCAGTATGTCCGAACACATAGTCTTTTTTATATAGATTATAGTTTATATTGTAATTATAATAATAAACCTTCTACTCGATACTACAAATATCTAAATTTATGATAAAAATAAAATATATTAAGAAAATCATGTTTGAACTTGCTCTTTATTTATTAATTTAAACATTACCACTTTATTATTTATCTATAAAACTATTTTATTAATTATTTAATATAAAATCTGCAGTTTTTTCTTTATTGAATGGAATTAAATCTGTATAGCTCTGCCCTGTTCCCAAAAAAAGTATTGGTTTCTTTGTAACATATGATATGGATAAAACTGCCCCTCCCTTCTTATCAACATCGGTCTTTGATAGTATATTAACATCTATACCTATTTCCTTATCGAATACCTCTGCCTGCTTTACTACGTCGTTGCCGGTTAATGAATCACCGACAAATATAGTAAGATCAGGTTTGCTTACTTTTTTAACTTTCTTTAATTCCTCAATCAGATTTTTATTAATGTCGCTCCTTCCTGCAGTATCTATTAAAACTACATCATCTTTGTCAGAATTCGCGTGCTTTATTGCATCAAATGCCACTGCTGCAGGGTCTGCGCCATAAGTATGCTTCACCACTTCAACCCCCAAACGCTTGGCATGTATTTCTAGCTGTTCTATCGAAGCTGCTCTGAACGTATCGCTTGCCGCTATAACTGGCTTTAAGCCATTTGACTGTAAGAACTTGCAAAGTTTTGCAATTGTGGTGGTTTTACCTGCACCATTTACGCCTATAAACAGAAGCACAAAAGGTTTTTTGCTTTTTATCTTCGAGATAAAATCTTCTGTACTGTACTCTAGTAACACATCTGTGATACTATCTTTTATGGCCTTTTCTATAGCTTTTTTATTGTTTATAATCGAAACGCTTTGGTCTACTAATTTTACGCTTAAATCCTCGTGTATTTTATCCAAAACAGAAAGAGCAACATTATTTTCCAAAAGCGCTGATTTTATTTCTGAGAATATAAGATTTACATCATCTTCTGTTATTATGTGCGAGAATACTTTCTTTTTTCTTGGCTCACGTTTCTCTTTTAGTTTTATTTCTTGTTCTTCTTTTTCTAATTCCTTTACTTCCTTTCCTACTTCATTTATCTCTTCTTTTAGCTCCTTTTTATCTTCACGCCTGAGATCCTTTTTTAATTCTTCCTTGTCTTCTACTATTATATTACTTTCTTTTTTTAGATCTTGTTTTATTTCAGACTCTTCCTCCTTTGAAAGTTTTTTCTGTATGGAGTTTATAGAATCTTTTATTTTTTTCTTTATAAAGTCAAACATATTTTATCTTAAAGAATTTTGATAGCTTTCGTAAAGTTTATTAGCGTCTTCTTCAAGTTTTGTGCCCCTTTCCTGCAAAGCCTGAATAGTCTGTGCTATCGAATTTATATTTTCATTTACTTCCTTAAAATCGCTTTCTAATTTTTCTTTTAATACCTTTAATGAAAACGACTTAAAAACATTACTTCCTATCCCGACTAATGCTGTATCTAAATCAGTTATATTTCCTTTTATGAATATATCCTGAGCATAAGGTATTAAAATTTCTTTGTTGCTTTTTAATGAAGTAAAACCATCTAATGCTCTAGCGATGTTATCTTGGGTAGCCTGCAGGTTATTAAGAACATTTATGTAGTTTTCAAGCTCTTTCCTGATGTACTCAATTTCCATCAGCTGATTGCTCAGCTTTTCCTCATCTATTTCCATTTACTGGCCCTGCTTTACAAGATTTACGGTTACTATCTTTTTGTCGTCCTTAGAACATATAACCCTTATTTTAACCCTTGGATCTTTCATTCCCCTGCTGAATATCTCGTTATTTACATCTTGGCTCAATTTAACATCCTCTGCTTTCATGTGCCTTTTTACAAAAGCTTTAAGGTATTTCGCTCCAGCAGCTGCCCTTTTGTATGGAGGCACTTTCTCTATTCCTCTTCTCATATTAACCATCATTATTTTTTGCTCTGCCATTTTATCTGCCTACGTTCTTATTCATTCTAGACCTATCCATCTTTCTTGTGCCATATTTCCTTATCTGAGCAAATACTGGCGGACGGCTAGTTTTTCTAGCATGCTTTATTAATTTCCTTTTATTATTAGCTGATTTATTTCTTGCCATATTCACTTGTTTTCAAACCTTATTTTTTGCTCTTTTTTTGGCTGCGAGATAGTCTGCAACAGCTCTTTTAATTTCTGATCATCTATAACTAATTTTAACCTGCCAGCCAATGCAGACTGTATAAGCATATTTTCAACTTCTTCAGCCAACTCAGGATGTACATACCTTAGATTGCCTAAACGTTCTCTTGCTTCTTTAGTCAAGAATTTCACAAGAATTTCCTGTTTTAACTGCTCCATCTTTCTCCTTTGTTCTAATTCATCTAGATTGGTTTTATTTTGATATTCCATCTTAAATCTTCCCTACTTTTTTCGCCACGGAATCTGTAAAAGCTATGCCTTTTGGGGTAAGAGCTCTTCCAAAATGATTCTGGATCTTAACTTTTTTGATTAGTTCTGCCTTCTCCAATTCTTGAAGTATATGTCTTATTACCGCGCCGCTTGCAGGCTTAAAATGTTTCCCGCTGTATCTATTTTTTTCTTTGTCTCCATATATATTCCTAAGGCGATTTACGCCTATTGGCCTCTTGTCAACGTACATTCTACGCATTATACTAGCAGCCCTAAGATACCACCAATTATTTTGAGAGGGAATTCTATCTTTAGCGGAACCCGTCTTAACAAACATAGCCCAAGCTGGTGGAATAGTTAATTTATCTTCTTCAAGCTTATTTGCAAGCTCATTCACCAATCTTATCTGATTTACGTCGTATCCTCTTATCATATTTTACCTTCCTAACATTTCCACAATTTAAACATTTATAGGTTAAAAAACCTTGCTTTAACCTTACAATGCAACTAAAACCGGGTATAAGTAATTTATTACAGCGCCTGCATATTAAAAACTTTTCCTCTTTTGATAATTTTATCTTTTTTGAGGTTAAAATCCTATGTGCTATAGAAGTATACCTATCTGAGAGCTCTTTATTTTCCTTTGCAAGGTCTATCAATGAATAAAAATCTCTTCTAAACTTTTTTTCATCGTTTTTGTACATTATCATAGTTTATTATTGCTAAGCTATTATTAATATCCTAAATGCCCTAAAAACCAAAACTTAAAATAATTACAAATTTCTAAATTGTAGAAAAATTTATAAAGGATATATATCTCTTAAAAGTAACGCAAGGTGGCAATGCGCAAAATAAAATTAGGGAGGTTGTTATGGCCAAGAAGAACAAAGTAGAAGAAGATGATGAAATCATCGAAGAAAACGAACTAGATGGGATGGATGATGAAGATTTAGAAAGTAATGACGACTTGGATGATTCAGAAGACGACATGGATACAGAGTAAATAACATAAAAGAATTTATTTTAATATTTTTTTATTTAATTTAATTTTCTTAAAACTAACACAAGGTTTTCATTTGTAAACTCTTCTGATACAATGCTTTGTCTTTTGTCCCTTCTTACTATCTTTAAATAAAGCTTATCTCCATTTTTAGCCCTTATTTCTATCGAGTTTTCCATCTTCTTTATGTCTATGTCATCTTTGTATCTTACTCCTGGGAGTGCAATTGCATGTATTACAGTATCCCCGTGTTTTGACACTAGATCCTCTGGTTCTATTATTTCTTTTGCAGAGAATGACTGCTTTGAAGAGCTTTCTTTTCTTTCTTGTGCTTCTTGCTGTTTTTCAGTGAATATGGAACCGTTAAAAACGCCATTTAAAACCTGAGGGATAATCTCCTGAACCATTTTTGTAACGTCTATATTAACCCCGCTTATATTTATTCCCTGTGTCTTTAAAGGTCTACCACAGTGAGGGCAGAAACTCCAGTCTTTTTCTATTGAAATACCACAAAATAAACATTTTTTCTTTTGCATAATGCCTAATCTTGTATGTGATTAAATATATAATTTGCTGTATACTTTAGGAAAAGGTTAAATTAAGGAAGAATCTAATAAAGTATATGATAAAGTCCCTTTTTTTAATAGGATTAATCGTATTCTTAATAGGAGGAGTATCATTTCTAGGCTTGAATATACAAGCAATAAGTGGGTACGTAAATAAATTATTTTCATTTATACCTTTACAGCAGGAGTATACTGCTATAATCTTTATGGCAGTAGGACTAATAGTATTGGGATTAAGCTTCTACCCTAAGATGGGAAAGTATTATAAGTACTATTAATACTGGTTTTGCTGTGATAAGTATAATAAAAAAACAGTAAATTTGTTTTCTACTATTTACATTAATTCTAGAGTAAAACAACATATTTAGATTTATATATAGCTACAAAGGCCATGGTTTATAATACCTGAAAATATACAATTAAGAGATATAATAAAATTTTAGATTTGACCGCAAATATTGGCATTAAAGGAAATAAAAAGAATTAAAACGTGTTATTTAGAAAAATACTTTGGAAGGATAATTAATCTTAAGGAAGTAAAACATAACGATAGGTTTAAATTCAGATAGATATTCTATTTAAGGATATGATAATTGACGGAAAAGACTCTGTATTGGGAAGACTGGCGACCTTCGCAGCAAAATCGGCATTGGAAGGAGAGCAGGTTTACATAATAAATGCAAATGACATAGTTATAGTAGGAAACAAAAATAGTATTCTTAAAAAATACCTTGAAAGAAGAAGGATAGGTACAATGTCAAAAGGACCTTTCTTTCCAAGAGACACTAAAGGGATAGTTAGAAGGGCCATTAGAGGCATGATAAGAGATAAAAGATACCACGGCAGAGAAGCATTCAAAAGAATAAAAGTATTTGAAGGAGCGCCAGAAGAACTAAAGGATAAAGAAATTGTTAATATTGCAAAAGTTAGGATGGACAAGCCTATACATAAAGTTAAAATAGGTGAACTTGCAAATATACTTAAACAGGTAAAGTAAAATGAAAAAGAACACAATAATAGTAGCAAAGAGAAAGACTGCAATAGCAAATGCTATTATAAAAGAGGGAACTGGAAACGTTTTTGTAAATGGGAAATCATTGTATTCTTTTAATGATAGATTATTTAGAGAAATTGCATCAGAACCAATTGAACTTTCTGATGAACTTTATAAAAAATATGATATAACAATAACTATAACAGGCGGAGGCCAAGTAGCGAGGGCCCAAACAATAAGATCCGCAATAGCAAAAAGCCTAGTTAAAAAGGAGAAAAGCCTAAAGAAAAAATTCTTAGAATATGACAGAACTTTGCTTGTAGACGACAAAAGACAAACTGAAGCCCAAAAGCCTTACAGAAGCGCGGCAAGGGCACTTAAGCAGACAAGCTACAGATGAGTTTAAAGACTTAAATATATTAAGTTTTCTGAATACTCTCGTGGAAAGCCTTTATGATTTTATAAAAAAGCAAGATAAACTTGGGCTTCTTTCTAAACAGATTGAAGAAGGAAGCAATGAAAAAGCACAGAAAACATTGGTTGATATAGTATTTGAACGTACTTTATATTTGGTTGTTCAAAAGAGAAACAATCTTGAAAATCAGATAGACCGCCCTTTAAAGATATACATTGCGGGTCCATACACACCGAATAATGCAAGCATGCATGATGCTGCAAAAATCGCACATGACAACACAGTAAAAGCAATAAACTATGGAATAGACGCAGCAGACAAAGGGCACCTGCCTTACATACCTCATTTATCCCACTTCATGCACATATATGGTTATAAAGCACTTCCATATGAGTATTATACAAAAGCAGATCTTGAATGGTTAAAAGACTGCGACGCAATCCTTTACTATAACCATGATATAGGGAATTCAAAAGGAGCTGATAATGAGCTTAAAACTGCAATAGACAGTGGAAAAACTATATTCTTTACTATATATGAAATCCCAAAGTATGTA
>JAMDDW010000023.1 GCA_023488405.1 Candidatus Parvarchaeota archaeon
CATAGGGATATGATGGCAGAGATCGATACAAACAAAATTATGTTTAAAACGTCTTTTGCGTATTTCCCTGCGTACTTGAAGTAGTATACTGTAAATATGACTGGAAGAATATAGACTAAAAGCGAAAAGACAGCAAGCAAGCTGCTATTAGAATTTAGATTGCCGTGCAGAGGGAAAACGTAGATATCTAAAAGTAGCATGTCCGAAAAGGCATACATTACAAACAAAAACAAAAGTATAAGAACTATGTTTATTATCTTTAATTTTTTATATTTCACGAGCAGCAATATCACTGCAGTAGGTATAAGCAAACCTGCTATTATTATGTAAAGCAAATAGTAAAACGGGGAAGTCACGTTATAGTTTATTCCAGTCTGCAACGAAATTACCGAAAACAACTTTAGATTTACACCTGCGAAAAGACTGCTTGCTATAAGTACTACTGTAAATATAGCTAAGAGTAGCAGGGCTATTCTGATATTTGTTTTCATACCTTCTTTTAATTCTTCCTTATATTATACTGTTTGTTTTCTGGTCGTATAATGCAGAGCAGATAAGCAGTGCAATCCTTGGATTTCCCTTTGCTTTCTTGTATATCTTTTCATACTCTGCTTCGGTGAAAGGGTCCAATAAATCTGATTTTGTAGGCCTTACTGAATTTAATCTATTTATTATTACTTGCTTCAAATCCTCCTTTGAAAGCCCTTCAAGCTGGTATTTTTTGAATTGTTTGCTCTGTGATTTGAGTTCCTTTTCAATGCCTTCTTCTCTATTTTCAACTATTAAAATTGCAATTTTCTGGCTTAGACTATACAAAAGGTCAATAACTCTTTGCTGGCTTAATTTGTCAAGCATTTCTATATTATTGAAATCATCAAGTTCCACAAGCATTTTTTTTGTGGAATTTATATTTAGGTTTCTTATCTTATTGTAAACCGCTGGAGTAAACTCCTCCCTCATTATATCTATGTTTTTTGATTTCTTAAGTTCTTTTTCAACAGCATTTAAGAGGGTGCTTTTTCCCATGCCAGGGGCACCTTTAAGTACTACTATACCACCGTGCTCCATTGCTTCATTTACAAGTATTAACAGCTCTATCCTTTCATTGACTCTGTCTACTATAGTGTCATTTTCTGAATAGGTTATACTTATAAAAGGATTATTCCCTACCATAAACAATAAAGAGATATGATAGAGGATAATATTTATAGTTTTAAAACCAAATGATTTAAGCTAAAAAAGCTTTAGATTTCGAATAGCCCTCGTAGTTTAGCTTGGACAGAATACCGGTTTCCTAAACCGGGCACCCAGGTTCAAATCCTGGCGAGGGCAGACTTTGATTGGTTCATATTCCTTTTGTCTTTAAATAAAGTTTAATGCAAAGTGTAAATGTGGAATATGAAAAAGGAAGAACATTTGAAAGTTAACTAAAGAATATTAAAAGTAATGGAGCACTACCAGAAAACAAAGAAGTTTTCTTTGAGTTAACAAACACTAATCAAACATAAGTTATACAAATAGCAAATTTTAAACGGCTTAATAAATACTGCCGAAATTAATAAAGGGCGTAAACCAATCAAAACTATCCCAGCGATATCATTTAACTTTAAGACAAGATTACTATTAGTTTCTTGGTATATAACGACCAATTTTTAATGCAAGCTGTTCAAGTGATATCGAATGAAGCCATACTTTTCCAGGGCCAGTTATCTTGGCAAAGAACAATCCTTCTCCCTCTAGTCCTCCAAGAACCATTGTTTTCATTCCGCCTATTCTATTTATAGAGTACTGCATATTCGCTTCGAAGGCAAGCACGTGACCTGCTTCAGCTTCTATGTTTTCGCCTTCTCCCAAGTTAATTTCTATTACTTGACCATGACCGTGTAGAAAAATCTTCCCATTTCCGGAAAACTTTTCTAGGAAAATACCCTCTCCACCAATTAAGCCCTTAAAAAGCCCAGCGAATTTTGATGAATATGTAACAGAAGAATCCATGCAGAGAAAAGAATTATATTCAGCAAGTATGCCAGTTTCATTCAAAGAAATCTCTAATATCTTGCCAGGAAGAAAACCCGAAAAACCTGCTGTTCCAGGCCCATCCAATTTGAGAAGAAATACATCCGAGCCCGCTAAAAAATGGGAAAATGCTCCTTTCAAACCTCCGGTAGTAGCTTCGACTGTTGCATCCGATGATTTGAATGTAATGTGGCCCGCTTCACACAGAATAGATTCTCCGCTTTTTATCTCTGCCTGTAAGTACTGTACTTCATTTCCTATTATTGTGTAATCTACCATAAAACCTATAATTTTTTCTAGTATTTATTTTTAGGTATTCAAATAAAAATAGAAATTCGTATATAACGGTTAAATAAATTGGCTTTCTTAACTCTATATGCTTGACAGCGTTTTGACAAAAGACCATGAAAGAATTGATGCATACCTTAATGA
Source organism: Candidatus Parvarchaeota archaeon (assembly GCA_023488405.1). Lineage (GTDB taxonomy): Archaea > Nanobdellota > Nanobdellia > Parvarchaeales > Parvarchaeaceae > Parvarchaeum. Next base: position 2,449 of record JAMDDW010000023.1, read on the forward strand.
CTTCCTGCTTTCATTGAGTTTAAAGCCTGATACGGATAAGCTTGCGTTTATAGTATCCTCACTTAGAAATCACATGTTTTGGGAAGAAGAATACCTTTTTCCTGAAATATTCGAAGAGAATAAACTGAGGATTCAGGGTTTAGAGGCAGAGCACGGCGCAATACTTAAATTGTTAGAGGAAGTGAAAAGGTTAATTTTCATAGATGAACTTGAGGATGCAAAGAAGAAAACACAAGCGGTTATGCGTGTCTTAAAAGGGCATAATGAAGCAGAAGAGGGTTATATTTATTTGGAGCTAGATAAATTGGAAAGTCAAAAACAGGCGGATCTTCTTCTTAAAGAAGTGGAGCATGCATCTGCTCCAAAGGATTGGGTATGCAAGGTATTGCGTACAGGTTCATTAAAATAAGTATTTATAGGGGATTTCTTCTTAAATCTAGTGATGATGCCGAAAAACGAAAGAGGTATTTTAGATGATCTTCTAAAGCAGAATTACATAACAGTTTCAGATGAACAGATATTGGATCTTATCTCTAAAAATGAGGATTTAACCGTTCTTCAGTCAATGGACACATTTAACTGGTATAAAAACAACGGAGAAAGCAAGCATATAATAGCAAAAAAGGGAAGCAAGAACCTTACGTATCTGGATAAAAACCTCGATTTATTCCTTGTAAACATGGAAAAACTGAAAGAAACCAGTAATTCATACGTAGTTTCATCTGAACTCTTCAATGAACATTTCTCCGAAAAAGACTCCATACCAAATTTGTCATTGCTTAATCTTTCAATTTATGACGGTTTGTTAACCAAAAGCCTTGACAATTACTCCCTTATAAAATCAGAAAGGTACTTTGAATACCCAAATTTAAAAGAAGGAAGGGAAAACCTGAACAAAACCCTAAAGGCGAGGTTTTACAGCGAAAAGGAAAGCAATGGGATAACGCTGGTTTACAGGCAGACTATTAACAAAAATAAAGTACTGGGTTCTAGAATATATCTTTTGGATAAAGGAGAATTAAAGAACCTTGATAAAACAAAAAACGAGAGGTTGATATCCTTCATGGTGGCTGTTGACTACTGGCATGACAATGAATTAAGCGAAGGGAATGCAAAACTGGAGAAATTTGGTACGGGCTTGAATGTTCCTTCTTACATGTCCATGTATTACTGATCAATTTTTAGTTTTCCGTTTTTTATTGCCAGGTTCACAGCGATTATGTGCGAGCAAAGCTTATCCTGTAGGGTATACCATTTGCAATCACACTGCCATTTTTTATCTTGCGGCTTTTCATCAAAATACATTACGTTGTGCAGTTCGTTATCCCCTTGGACAAGGAAAGAAATGTGCTTTTGCGTTTTATAGTCTATCTTTACTGAATTGATTAATCTAATCCCTTTTATATAAAGCCTTTCATCTTTCTTTAGGTCTTTATCATCCAAGGTTTTTAATTCCATGATAATTTATTAAATGTAGACTGCTATATATAATAGCGGTATTGTATACAACAGACCTTTAACTTTTAATAGGTTAAGGGAGGAAGTCCGTTCACCTTTAAAACTGAAGTGCAGTAATGCATTGCTGTAAAAGGCAGGCAACTGAGCAGAAACGATACCTGTTTCCAGTGCAAAGATATGATGCGAAAGCTGATTGCTGGAAAAAGGATGAAACGGCAGACCTTCAGGGTGCAAACCGGTATTCCGGCGCTTAGTCGAATGTTGTTGCATCCAACTGAGAAGCTTTTGAACTAAAGCAGAGGGATGACAAAAAACGGGCTATTCAATACCGCAATTTATTTAAGCAGACAGGTATTAACATAAAAATGCCAGACGAAGACAAAGAACACGATAATGATACTAACGGCAACGATAACACAAATAAGGATTTGCAGCCGGAGAAAGCAGTATCTGCAGACAAAAGCAGTGAAGTTTCAAGTAATGGTCAGCAAAATAAAACCGAGGAAAAGAAAGTAGAAGTTGCCGCTAATTCAAATGAAGATGAGCTTGAAAGACTGAGAAAAGAGAATGAAAGGCTGAAGGAGATCCAGCGCCTTAAGGAAGAAAATGAAAAACTCTCAGTTGGGCAGGCTGTCGATTCAAAAAAACAAACTGGTAAAAATAATCTAGTTATACCATTAATAATAGGTGTAGTAGTTGTTGCGGTAGTTGTTATAGCCCTAATTTTATTTGTTATTCATACTCCTTCTAAGGCAACAATATCTGTGCTTGGGGGGAAAGTAGTGTTCACATCTGCGAATTTGTCAGGAGTTTCAAATTCAAATTTTGGTAATTCTCCAATACCCAATTCATTGATCTCTCCTAATTTTTCTGCAATAAACAATTCGGCTACTTCGCTTCAGTTTTTCAAAGGCCCCATTGGCCAGTCAGAACCTAATTATGTAACTGCATTGTCAAATTTAAGTACTCAGTTAGAAGAAGTCGGACAATCGCAATTAAATGGCAATATAGAATGTGTGCCAGCAGCTAATACTTCAAGGGGGCCAAATCCCTCTTACTGTGTTTTATTGATAGGTAGTAGTAATTATGATATAGTCCCCATAAAAGTTGGGGGCAATTCGACTGTTAAGGTAAATGGAAGCTCCGAACTAAAATTACCGTTATTGACATATGGTGGCAAGCCGACATTTGTTTATATAGGTGCGCAAGGCTGTCCATTCTGTGCAGGGATGAGATGGTCAATTATAATTGCCTTGTCAAGATTTGGTAATTTCTCTAATTTATTTTATGATAGGTCTGCAACAAATGACGCAAACGTTCCAACATTCACATTTGACTACAATGCAAATTTGTTTTATGATGCGGTCTCTAAACCTGCAATAGACAGCGGCGCAGCTCCCTACGGGGATAACAACCCTACACCATTTTTCGTAGGCGCTTATTATAACTCAAGTTATATAAACTTTATACCCTTGGATGAGACCGGATCATCATTTTTGGTTAATATCACAGGAATAGCTACTGTTTCTCCATTTGTTTTTAATAATGTGGTGCTTGCGAGTCAGGCATTTACATCTTATCACGGTTTTGGAATATACAACTTTTTGGCAGGAGGTGTGCCATTCTTCGATATTAATAACCAGTATGTATTTGACGGCGCAAGTATAAACGCAGGCACTTATCTTACTTCAAGTGGATTAAACCCTGCATATAGCACACATCAGGATATGCTTAACTCTATTGAAAATCCAACAAGCGGATCATTTGGCCAGACGGTTTTAGGGGCGGCAAACATTCTTACGGCACAGATTTGCGAGACTTTAAACAACACCGCGCCAGTGTGCAGCTTATCTTATATCTCAGGGTTAGAAAGCAAATTAAATACAATAAAGGTTTAAATCTCCGTTTATAAGTTCATAAATATATTTAAGTCTTTAATTTACAGTAATATATATGGATAATGGTAATAACTTAAAGCAGGTAGCGCAGAATATCCTGGATGCTTCTTATAAGGTTTACTCAGATGTTTCATTAATAAACAGCTCTTTATTTAGGGCGGCTTCTTCTTTAGGTGTTGAATTGCCGGAGGTACCACAAATAAATCTTGCTGAAACAAAGGAAAAGACAGCACAAAGCACATTAACACATAAAGTGAATCAAACAGAAAATTTATCTCCTGGAAAGAGGATACCTTTATTTGGAATAGACAAAAAGCTTAAGCAGCAACAGGAAAGCACCGAAAAAGAAGTAGTAGTACACCCTGTTTTGAAGGAAACGCAAAAGACAGAAACCGTACGTGAGCAGAAAATCAACAAAATTGCACACGAGTTGCCCTCTGGTCAAAATTACAAGCCAGGAGAGTTAGCTGAAGAAAAGATAACAGTTGCACAGTCTGGAGCTAAAACCGAGACAAAAGTTTCCATGGAAGAGAAGGAAGCTAAGCTAAATCAAATACAGTCAGCTATGCCATCTAAGATAAATATCGTTAACAAAGAAAATGAGAATGTGATACAGCCACTTGAAGCAGTCTCTCCCAAAGGTGAACTAAGTTCTCAGTCTGAACTACAGAAGAAAATATTTGAAACCACTAACTTTGGCAAAAACGTTGGAAAAGGCATAGAAGATTCAAATGAAATCTTGAATAACCCTCTAAATAAACTTCTTTTATTGGTCAAAGAAAAACATTCAATCACAACATCGCAAGCAGCGCAATCTTTAAATGTCAGTAAGGACTTAATTGAAAGATGGGCTAAGATACTTAGCCAGAATTCTCTTATAAGAGTGAAATATCAGTTGATGGGAGATATGATATTAGAGGGTTAATGGAAAAGAAAAGCGAAAATGATATTGAAAGAGAGTCTACCGGTATACCTGGGTTAGATGAGGCTTTGAAAGGTGGATTTCCAAAGAATAGTGTAGTATTCCTTACAGGAACGCCTGGTGCGGGTAAAACTACGTTTTCCATGCAGTTTTTAGCTGATGGGGCCAAAAAAGGGGAAAAGGGGCTTTATTTTACACTGGAGGAAAGTCCTGAAGATTTAGTTTCGCAGTTTACTCTGTTCGATCCAAAATTGAAGGAATACCTTGATAACGGCACAATAAAGATAGTTACTATACCTTTGGTTGATTACGATTCTATGAAAGAAGTGGTTTCTTCAGAACTTGATGCGATGGGTGCTCAACGCCTGATAATAGACTCTATAACCTATCTGCAGATGTTTTTCTCTGACATAATGTCGATAAGAAAGGCCATAATAGAGCTTTCAAGTATAATAAAGGCAAGGAGTTGTACCGCAATTTTCATAGGGGAGATGCCTTACGGTGAAAACAAGCTTTCTGCCTTTGGAGTAGAGGAATTTGCATCTGACGGGGTAATAGCCCTTTATATGGTAGAAAGGCAAAGCTCATTTATAAGAGCACTTAGAATAATAAAAATGAGATCTACTGATCATTTAACCAAATATATTCCTTTAGATATAAAAGCCACAGGTCTAATAGTCTATCCATCTGCAGAGCTATTTGCAGATCTTTGATTATGGCCCTTTGGATAGAAAAATACAGACCACAGTCTTTTGATGAGATAATTGGACAGAAGGACATAGTGGAAAAATTAAAGGCCATGGCCGAAAAGAAAGAGATACAGCATATGATATTGTCTGGCCCGCCTGGTGTCGGTAAAACAACTTCAGCTGTAGTATTGGCAAAAGCAGTATTTGGTCAGATATGGGATCAGAATTTCATTGAGTTAAATGCATCTGATGACAGGAAGTTAAGTGTTATACAAGGCAAAGTTAAGGAGTTTGCAAGAACAAAGCCTATAGATGCGCCATTTAAGATAATCCTTTTTGATGAAGCGGATTCTTTAACACAAGAGGCACAGCAAGCATTAAGAAGGATGATGGAAGAATACAGTGCAACCTGCAGGTTTATATTCAGCGTTAATTATCAAAGCAACATAATAGAGCCGTTGCAGTCAAGATGTGCAATTTTAAGGTTTCAGCCTTTATCAAAAGAAGATGTGCATAAATTCATAAAAAGAATTGCTGAAAGTGAAAAGCTGGAAATAGACCAAGAAGCAATGGATGCATTGGATTACGTTTCTAGAGGTGATTTAAGGACACTTGTGAATTTGATGCAGTCCCTTTCGAACGTTTCCAAAAAGATAGATGCAAAGGCCGTTTTGCAAAGCAGCGGTCTAATGGATGTGTCAAAGACGATGGAAGGGCTGAAAGTTGCATTGTCTGGAGATTTCAAGAAATCCAAAGAGATATTTTCAGAAATAATAGACAGCGGCATAAATATGAAGGAGCTTTTGATATCTATCTTTAACATAATATCAACCACTGACATAGTAAATGATAAGGTGAAGAATTATGTTTTCGAGAAGCTTGCAGAGACTGATTATAGGATAGTGGAGGGGGCAACCCCATTTATACAGTTCCAGGCCTTTCTTGCATTTTTGGCCAGTCTTAAGTGAATATGCTTTCTTTATTTAAACCCGAGATAAAAATGTTTGTGGAGAACTACTCAAACAGCATTCCCTCAAAGGTTTTAACAGCCATAAAAGGCGGAAAATCCAGGTTCATATTTAACGGCCCAGCTGGAACAGGAAAGAATTTCTTAGCGGAGGCAATCGCAAACGAGCTAAATGCCACTTTTGAAGTCATAAATTTGTATGAATTAGCAGATGACACACAGAGTGTATCTTCTCTTATGTTGGAAAGCATAAAAAGAACGGCAGTTTCCAAATCACTTTTTCAGCAGAATAAAAAGGTTATTACGCTTGCTAT
>JAMDDW010000034.1 GCA_023488405.1 Candidatus Parvarchaeota archaeon
TTGGCCCGTTGAATGGACAAGTAACTTAATGTATAAATTCTTACAGCTTTTAAGATAACTATGGTAAGCAGAATTAAAACAGTAGTAACAGTTGGTCCAGCATGTGACAGTTACGAGATGCTTAAAAAGATGATTCTTAAAGGAGTAGATGTATTCAGATTTAATCTTTCACATGGAGATAAGAACTATTTTAAAAAAGTAGTTGCGAACGTAAGGAAAGCAGAAGAAGAAACAAAAAGAAGCGTTCTAATGTTTTTTGATTTACCAGGGCCTAAACTTAGAACCGGAAAGGTTCATGGAGATAGGATAGAAATAAAGGAAGGAACGGAATATACCTTTGGCAAGAATGGTCAAATACAGGTTTCGGATGAGATAGTAAAAAGGATAAATTTAAAAAGCAAACTTCTTTTGTCTGATGGAAAGATAGAATTCAAACCAGTGAGAAATGAAATGGGCCTTTTGGTCGCAAAGGCATTGAATAACGGCGTTTTGCTTAATGAGCAGAGTATAAACTTCAAGGGAATCTCTTATCCTGGGAAATATCCAACAAAGAAAGACGAAGAAGGAATAAAGTTTGGTTTAAGTTTGGGGATAAATACATTTGCTTTGTCTTTTATATCCAGTGCAAAAGACATAGAGAATGCTAGAAAGATAGCAGGAGAAAAAAGTGTTTTGATAGCAAAGATAGAAAGAATAGAAGCAGTAAAACATTTCAATGAGATAGTAAAGGCCGCTGATGTTATTATGATTGCAAGAGGAGATCTTGGTTTAAACATAGATATTGCAGATTTGCCGGAGGTTCAAAAGAAGCTTTTATCATTATGCAATGAAAACAGCAAGCCGGTTATAACAGCTACACAAATGCTCGAATCTATGACAAATAACGTAATGCCGACCAGGGCAGAAGCAGATGATGTTTTCACTGCTATAGACGAGGGAACAGATGCCGTTATGCTTTCAGAAGAAACAGCAATAGGAATTTATCCTCTAAAGGCCCTGTCGATGTTAAAAAGGATAATAGAAAAATATCATTATTCCGGTATTGTAAAAAGATACAAAATGGAGGATATACATGATGCAATATTAAATTCAGTCATAGATCTAGTTATAAACACTAAAATAAACAAGATAATAACTTTTACTCCTTCAGGCAGAAGCGCATTCAAGCTTTCAAGGCACCATCTTCAATTGGATATCTCTGCTGTTACAAACAGTAAAATGGCCTTTTCTAAGTTATTTTTCAGCAAAAATGTTAAAGGTATATTTGTAAAAAGCCTGGAAAAATCTGAGAATAGCCTTATTCAGATAGCAAAAGAGCACGGCATAAAAAAGGCCATAGTAATTTCAGGCCTGTCGTTAAGTGAAAACTCAACAGAGAATATACGGATAATAAGCTTTTAAATAGTTAGTTTTTAACTAAAAACTTATACAGCGGCAAAATTGTAAGAATTTATAGATTAAATGAAATATAATATCAAATGTTAATCTATTTAAACGTAAAAAATCTATATCAGTAAATAAAACAATTGTAATTAAATTATGGGACATCAGATAACTAAGAAGAGTACTCCTAGAAGAGGAAGTTTGCAGTATTACCCTATAAAGAAAAGCAAACGGCCTTACAATACGGTTAACAATTTCAAGGATCTGGAAAAGGGTGAAATAGGCGGGTTTGCAGGTTATAAAGCTGGAATGATACAGCTAGTTTACATTGATTCCGATAAAAACTCTCCTACATTTAAGATGGAAGTAATGACAAATGCAACTATACTCGAATGTCCTCCTCTACTGGTATGTGCGTTAAGATTCTACAATAATGGAATAACCGTTGGAGAAAGCTGGGGAACAAGTATAAATAAGTACGTTCAGAGAAAGGTGAAATTCAAGGAAAACAATAAAAACATAGATGATTTTAAAGGAAAAGCGAATGATCTGCGTTTACTGGTGGCTACACAGCCTTGGTCAATAGGGCTGAAGAAAAAACCAGAGATATTCGAATTGGCAGTGGGCGGTAACTTTGATGATAAATTAGAGACGGCAAAGAACGTTTTGAGCAAGTCAATAGAAGTTTCTTCAGTCATAAAGGACGGTAATTTTGTTGACGTAGGCGCAATAACAAAAGGCAAGGGCTTTCAGGGCTCCGTAAAACGTTATGGTGTAAAGATATATCCTGTGCATGCCAGTAAATCCAGAAGAAAAGCTGGTAACTTGGGTGCAGAAACGATGGCAAAGGTCCAGTATACAGTTCCACAACACGGTAGACTTGGTTTTAATTCAAGAGTTGAATATAATAAGTTTGTCTTTAAGGTTGTAAAAGATCCTCAGGAGGTAAATATCCCTAGTGGATATAAAAACTATGGTAATTTAAAGGGAAGCGCCTTAGTCTTAAAGGGTTCCGTTCCCGGAAGCGCAAGCAGGTTAATTATAATGAGAAAGGCGATAAGGCCTACAAGAAAGGCCGAACCAGTAAAAATAACATTATTGAAATGATATGGTAAAAGTATTTTCGTCCGGCGGTAAGGAGAATGGAGAGATTCAATTGCCAGAGGTATTCAGCACAAAGTTCAACTATGCTACATTTAAAAAGGCATTCCTCGCGGAGCAGTCCGAAAAGTTCCAGCTCAAATATACAGATCCGATGGCTGGTAAAAGGAAAGTAGCAGAGCTTACAAAAAGAAGAAGGTCCTTTAAGACAAGCTATGGGAGGGGATTAGACAGAACTCCAAGGAAAACTCTATCCAGAGTCGGTACGAATTTTAGTTATATGGGTGCTGTTGCTCCGAATACCGTAGGTGGAAGAGAAGCACATCCTCCTCAAGCTGAGAAAAAACTTGTAAAAGAAATAAACAAGAAGGAAAGAAAACTTGCAATTAAAATGGGAATAGCAGCATCTGCCGATATAAAACAGGTTTCAATCTTTCATTCTATTGATGGAATAAAGGAACTACCGATAGTCGTAGATGATTCTGCAATAGCAGTAAAGAAGACGAAAGAAGCTAAAAACATGCTTTCTTCCATAGGTCTAAGCGCAGAACTTGATAGAATAATGAAAAAAACTATAAGAAGCGGAAAGGGAAAACTAAGAGGAAGAAAATATAGAAAAAAGTTAGGTATAGTACTAGTTGTGAAAGAAAATGAAAAAACTTCAAGCGCATTTTCAAACCTTAATATAAAGGTTACAAATCCTTCAGCTTTATCAATGACTGATGTTTCGCAGGCAGGCAAGCCAGGAAGACTGATTATATGGACAAAGGGAGCGGTTGAAAATCTAAGATAAACATGGAAGAAAATCTAAAATACGTAGTAAGTGTCTTGAGCGGCGAAAAGTCAACAAGGTTAATGCAGATGGAGAACAAGCTTTCATTTATAGTATCAAAGGATTCAAACAAGATATTAATAAAGAAAGAGGTGGAATCTTTACTTAAGGCAAAGGTTGAGAGTATAAACATAATAAACAGAATGGATTCCAGAAAGGTAGCTATAGTAAAGCTAAAGCCGGAATTCCAAGCCATGGATATTGCCACGCAGCTTGGTTTAATCTGATTTGTTTTGCTGTCTGAAAACATTTTTAAATTTAAATATTCTAAGATAGCTAATGTTGATAGGATTTAAATTGAAAGTAATGGGAAAGAATTTGGAAGGAAAGGTAATAGATGAGACGAAAAGCACTTTGCTGCTTGAAACAGAAAGTGGCATAAAAAGAGTTATAAAGGATGGAAACAGATTTATAGTACATATGAATAAAAAAGAAATAAAAGTGAATGGAAATGATGTTAATATGAGGCCATGGGAATATGCTTTATGAAGATTTGAAGAAACCGGAGAACAGTTGCAATGATATTCATTGTCCTTATCATGGGCAGCTAAGGGTTCATGGTAGACGGTTTGAAGGGATAGTTACTTCTGCTAAAGCAGATAAAACCGTTGCAGTCAGCTGGACAGTTTTTAGAAGACTTGGGAAATACGACAGATACGTAAAGATAAGGAGCAGAGTGCTTGCACATAATCCAGAGTGCATATTAGCGAAATTAAACGATAAAGTAGTGATATACGAAACAAGACCAATAAGCAGGTGGAAAAGATTTGTAGTTGTGAGGAAATTAGAGTAATATGGGAACAGGAAGGAAGGGAGCTGGTTTAAAGGCAATAAGGGCAAAAATTTCTAAATCCATAAACGTAGGAAGTTGGATAATGGTAGCTGATAATTCGGGAGCAAAGATAGTAAAGGTTGTAAACATAAGGAATTATCATGGTGTAAAGGACAGACAGCCAAAATGCGGGATAGGGGATACTATATTTGTTGTTGTAAAAAAGGGCTCACCTGATACAGTTCATAAGAAGTTTCCAGCAGTAGTTGTAAGACAAAGAAAAGAGTACAGAAGACATGATGGTACAAGGGTTTCGTTTGAGGATAATGCATGTGCAATAGTTAAAGACATAGACAAATATGAGCCTCAGGGTACTATTATAAGGGGGCCTATAGCCAGGGAGATTTCTATACGTTTTCCCAACATAACTAAGATTGCGTCAAAGATTGTATGAAAAATAATTTTAGCAGGCATTGGGTTTCGAGTACTTCTCCTAAGAAACAGAGGAAATACAGAACAAATGCTCCTCTGCACATAAAAAGAAAGATGCTTTCCGCCCACCTATCAAAGGAGCTAAGAGCAAAATACAAGACAAGAAATATCGTGTTGAAAAAAGGGGATACGGTGCTAATCACAAGAGGAAAGTTTAAGGGAAACCAAGGAAAGATAGATAAAGTCTATACGAAACAGTTAAAAGTAAGTATTGATTCAGCTAAGAACGTAACTAAAAAAGGAAACAAGGTTCCTTTTAAAATCAGGCCATCGGCTTTAACAATAACAGATCTTAATCTGTCCGATGCAAGGAGGTTAGAAAAGATAGAATCTTATGGCAAGGCACGGTGAATCGAAACATTTTAAGAGAAGCGCAGTTACCAATTCTTTAGTTATACCTAGGAAGAAATACAAGTATTATATAAAGCCACTTCCTGGAAAACACAGTGATAAGTATGGCGTGTCCATACTGGGCTTTTTAAGAGATGTTTTAAACATAGCGGGAAATGCAAGGGAAGCCAGATACCTTATAAAAGCTGGTTTAGTTTCAGTAGACGGTAAAAAAATAAAGGAAGAAAAATACGTTGTCGGTTTCTCTGATGTTGTAAACGTCAAAGAGGATTATTTTTTGGTATGGCTAAACGAAAAAGGAAAGATAACTGCAGTAAAACAAGATGAAAAGATAGACAGCAAAAAAGTAAAGATAATGTCAAAACACAAGGGAAGGGGTTCAAAAGACATACTTTTTACAAGTGATGCAAGGAACATCGTAGCTGAAAAAGGAGATATGCAGATAAATGATTCTATAATATTAGACCTTTCCAGCGGCAAGATAAAGGAAAAAATACCTTTTGAACAGGGAAAAGAGGTAATAGTTTTCAATGGTAAAAACGCGGGAAGAAAAGGAAAGATAAAGGAGATAAATGGCTACTCTGTTTTGGTTTCGGGAAAAGATGGCGAATTCGTTTCGTCCATAAAATCTTGCATGGCTTTATAACATGGAAAATAAAATGAGGGAAATTTTTGTTGAGAAGGTTACATTAAATATAGGAGTAGGAGAACCCGGAGAAAGGCTTGAAAAGATAAAGAGTCTGTTAGAGCAGATTTCAGGTTCAAAGGTAGTAAAGACCGAGACTAAAAAAAGAATACCAGAATGGGGATTAAGGCCTGGTCTTGAAATAGGAGTAAAAACAACTTTGAGAAAGCAGAATGCAGAAGAAGTATTAAAAAGAATGTTTGCTGCAGTTGAGAATGCTGTAAAGGAATCTAATTTTGATGGAAAGGGCAATCTATCTTTTGGAATAAAAGAGTATATACATATACCAGGGGCCAAGTATGATTACACAATAGGAATAGTAGGACTTTCAGTTAATGTTACTCTATCCAGAAGAGGATTCAGTATAACTAGAAAGAGGAACAAATCTAACATAGGAAAGTCACATCTCATTAAAAAAGATGAGGCAATAGAATTCATAAAGAATAAATACAATGTAAAGGTTATTTAAAGAATCATGGAAACTCAGTTCGAAAAAATATTGAAGGTTCATTCAGCTAACCCTGCAAAGAGGGCCAGGTTTATAAAATTCAACAAGCACAAGATGCAGCCGCATGACAGAAGAGCGCATTTATGCATAAGATGCAATAGAGCAGAGGGGCATATAAAGATACATGGTCTTAACTACTGCAGACAGTGCTTTAGAGAGGTCGCTCCGGATCTCGGATTCAAAAAATACGGAAAGGAGGCATAATCATGGTAGATTCACTTTCAACTATATTCAATACTATAAACGTCGCAAGAAAAGTTGGTAAGAAATCCTGCGTTGTTAGCCCAAACAGCAAGATCCTAATCAATCTTTTGGAACTTATTAAAAAAGCGGGATACATTGACAATTACGAGATAATAAACGATGTAAGAGGAGGGTTCGTAAAAATAGATATAAATGAGCATTTAAACAAATGTAAGGCTATAAGGCCTAGAATACCCATAAAAGCTGGCGATATAGTAAAATACGAAAAGAGGTACCTGCCTGCCTTAGGTTTTGGCTTAATACTTTTGTCTACAAATAAAGGAGTGATTACAAATGAAGAAGCAAAACAATTAATGATTGGGGGCAGTCTTTTAGCTTATGTCTACTAAATTTAGGGTTGATCTTACAGGCGCAGATGTGGAGCTTAAAGAGAACAATATACTCGTTAAAGGAAAGGAAGGAGAACTTCACACTGAAATAGTACATCCTTTTTTAAAAGTAGAGAAGAAAGACAATGTTCTTTTCATTGAAGCGGAAAAGGATAATAAGTTCCAGAAATCAATTGCAGGAACATTAGCTGCAAATGTGAAAAACATGATAAAAGGCGTAACTGAAAAATACACAGCAGAATTAGAGCTAGTTTACATGCATTTTCCTGCTTCTTTAAAGCTTAATGGGAACAAAATAGTGGTGGAGAACTTTGTAGGAGAAAGAAAACCAAGGGAAATACAGGTGCCTGAAGGGTTAAAGGTAGAGGTAAAAGGCAATAAAATAATCATATTTGGAATAGACAAATATAAGGTAGGTCAGTTAGCTGGCACAATAGAATCTAAAATACAGATTAAAAACAAAGACAGGAGGGTCTTTAAGGACGGAGTATTTATAACTAAAAAACCTTGATTATGAAATTCACAAAACACGATGCTGGAAAGCTTAAAAGAGTTGGTAACTCATGGAGAAAACCAACAGGTAAGAAGAATAAGACAAAAGTAGGTAAGAAAGGGCATAAGAAAATGCCTTCAAAAGGCTTTATGTCTCCTGCTTCAAAAAGAGGTAAAATAGCGGGTAAAATACCTGTAAGGATATTCAACTTAAAAGACGTGGAAAAATTAAATGATGCAAACATTGCTGTGATAGGAAAAGCAGTGGGCGCATTGAAGAGAAAATTAATATATGAGAAATGCAAGGAAAAGAAGATAATGGTGATAAATTATGCAAGGAAAACTGAAGACTCAAAGAAGAATAGCCAGTGATGTTTTAAACGTCGGAGAAAGTAGAGTTTGGCTGGATCCGTCAAAGTTTAAGGACATAAAGGAGGCTATAACAAGGGCAGATATAGAAGGTCTTATTTCAAAGGGAATGATAAAGAAAAAGGAGCTTGTAGGCCAATCTAGATCAAGAGCAAGAATTCTTCATGAAAAGAAGAGAAGAGGACACAGAAAGGGGATAGGTAGCAGAAAAGGAGAAAAATCTGCAAGAATGAAATTTGAATGGATAGATAAGGTCAGGGCACTTAGAAATGAACTTTTCAAGCAGAGGAAACAAGGAAAGATAGACCAGAAAGAATTCAGGCAGCTCTATAAAAAGATAAAAGGAAATTCATTTCACAGTGTTAACCACATGAGAAATTACATAGAAGGAATGAAGAAGGTAGGACAATGAAAAATGCAAAAAGGACCAATTACAGAAAAAGGCTTGAATTGCTTAAATCTGGTATACCACGAGTAGTGGTGAGAAAAACGGATAAATCAGTGATAGCTCACATTGTTCAATACAGTGAAGAAGGAGACAAAACTATAGCAATGGTAAGAGGGAACGATCTAAAGAAGTTTGGCTGGAACTTCAGTGGTAAAAATTCATCAGCTTCATATTTAATAGGCTATTTATTAGGTAAAAAGTCAAACGTAAAGGAAGCTATACTCGACAAAGGAAACAGGACATTAAAGGAAAATAGCTTCATGTATTACGTAATGAAAGGCATGCATGATTTCGGAGTAAATGTTCATTCAGATGACATAAAAATTGATGAAAAACGTTTATACGGAGAGCATATTTCTAGTTATTACAATAACAGAAATGGAAATCAGTTTTCAGCAGTAGGAGACAAAATTAAAAATATAAGAGAAGAGTTTAATAAGACACTGGAGAATATAAAGAATGGAAAATGAAGAAGCTGTAAATCAACCCGTTGTTGAAAG
>JAMDDW010000014.1:0-961 GCA_023488405.1 Candidatus Parvarchaeota archaeon
TCTGGCAAAGTGACTTTTCTTGAAAAGCTCTTCATAAACTCAATAAAATTAAAGCCCAATATTGGTAGATTTGGCGAGAATATTACTTTACCTGCGTTATCAACCCTCCCCGCCATAGAAATGTTGATTACGCCGTTAGAAAATTCCAAGTAATCGCTTACATTGTCGCTCAATGCCTTTAGGAACAAATCCTTTGATTTTGGAGTATCTATCCTTTTGCTTTTGATTATATGCCCTGGTCTGTCAATTATTGCAAATATAATTTTTGTGCCACCTATGTCTATGCATAATTTGCCCTTTGCCATTAATCTTTCAATACGCTTTTTATTTCCTTTATTCTTTCTACAGGATTGTCACTTTGCCAGATATTTCTGCCTATGGCTATTCCGCTGAATCCAGCACCAATTGCTTTTTTAACATGTTGCTCTATATTTTCTGTATCCAGTTTCTTGCCCCCTGCCAAGAAAACCTTTGTTTTATCGGCGGATTTTACAACCCATTCTAATTTTGAGTCGTCGTCTGGATACTTCAATTTCACTATGTCTGCGCCCATCTCAAAGGCTGCCCTCGCTGCGTAAGAAACTATTTCAGGAGACTCATCATCTTGTATGTTTTTGCCTCTTGGATACGACCACATTATTACAGGCAAACCAATCGCATGCGCTTCTTCTTCTATTTTTCCAAATTCCCTTACCATGTATTTTTCGTATTTGCTCCCCCAGTATACTGTGTAACCGACGGCGGCTGCCCCTAGCTTAACTGCCTCGGAAACGCTGGTGCTTTGAGTTGAGAATGGCTCTCCCCCATACAATCTTGTTTTACCGTTTAGCTTAAGTATCAAAGGTATGTTTATTTCCTTTTTATTGTAATAGTGCATTGCACTTCCCTTTAAAAGGATTAATGCGTCGACTTCTGCCTTCTTTGCCAAATCCACAATATATTTTGGAGAAACGTTAAGCTC
>JAMDDW010000014.1:982-8486 GCA_023488405.1 Candidatus Parvarchaeota archaeon
GAAATACTCCTCTTAATGGCAATTTTTCCATACTATTTGCAAACATTTATTTATTATATAGTTATCTTGCTCTTTGCTATCCTTAATTTCATATTTTCTGGAGGATATTTGCCAGTTATTCCTTCTTTTGCTCCGTATTTCTGTATAACATTGCTGGCGTTAAAACTTCCTGCAGTTATTGCCTGTTCTATGTCCTTTCCATCATCGATAGAATTAACAAATGCTGACAAAAATGCATCTCCCGCTCCGACAAAATTTATCTGTTTTGCCTTGAAAGTATTGGCAATGTAAAGATTCTCTTTGGATAAAACCAGCGACCCTTTATCCCCTTTTGTTATTATAGCTATATCATTTACGTATTCCGATAATTTAGAAAGATTGTTTACATCATTTGAATATCCCACAAAAGTTTTAGCTTCGTCGTCATTCATGCTTATTATATCTACGTACTTTAACAACGGGGCCATTTTCTTTAGCTTTAAATTCAACTCAACTGAACCAGGGTTAAGAACGGTTTTCATGTCATTTGCTTTAGCAAACTTCAAAATGTTAAAAAGAAGGTCTGTATCTTTAGTTGGCAAAGGCCCTACATAAAGCCACTTCGACTTAAAATCAAGCTGTAGGTCTTCTAGCGATAGAGTACTTTCTATTCCGCGATGTATCAACAAAATCATATCGCCGCTTGATGATACAACTATATTCGTGAGAAAGGTGTCTCTCCATTGGACACTTTTATTAGTTCTGTGCTTATCTTCCTTTTGTTTAAATCATTCATTACAAACTGACCGTATTCATCGTTGCCGATCTTTGCTATAACAGCAGATTTCTTACCGAAAGCAGAGAACGTAGCTGCTGCATTCGTGGCGCTTCCGCCACTGAATTCAAGAACTTTGTTTACGTCTATTTTTTTGTCAGTAGGTATCTCAAGAAAATGTTTGTTTACCCCGGGTTTAAGCAATGCCTTGTCTAGAAACAAAAAAGTATCCTTCGTTGCAGAACCTAAAGTAACAAAATCGAACATATATCTATTATTGTTTTCAATCAATAAAAATATTTGCCATTTACATTTACTGCGTTTTTTTGTCCTTGTCTTGAATAGTTTGCAGTTTATTGGTCAATTCATCTATTGACTTAGAGGAAGCCTTTAATCTGAAATCTATTATCTCAGATTTCTCTTTAAGGTCTTTTAATATTTCATTTTTATCCTTCTTGATTAATATCTGGCCTGACAATTGAAATAGGTCAGAACCCTCATGCGTCTTTTCAACCTCTTCTATTGTGCGCTTTAATTCATTGTACTGCAGTTGCAGGGTCTGTTTCTGCGTTGTTTCAACCTGCAAACGCTGTCTAAGTTCCTCAAACTCTTCTTCATTCATATTGATTTATGGTCTCCAGCATTTTTAATGATTGCATTATACTATTGTTTACTGCAAGAAGCATATTAAAGTCATTTGCATTTATGGAAATATCCAACCCGTTGGAGCCCAACTTCATTTGTGTATTTACTCTTCGGTCATTTGTTATATTATAGGATAGCGCATGGAAAAGACTAAGCATTAGATTTCTATCAAGCTTTAACTTTATGTCGGCACTAAAATGATTATCTTGCTTTGACATGATGCCCCCCTTCGGGCTTTTTCTTTATTAAAATTCTGCCGCCGCAATAAGGACACCTAACTATATCCCCTACTTCGGATGAATCTACAGTGGCTCCGCAATTAAAACACTTGTATTTTGACATCTTATATCACCTTTGAACTTAGGTTATAGGCATTGTCTGCAATTACCAATCCGCAATGTTTGCATTTCCATATACCCGAGGATTGTCGCCTTATCGAAAGCTTTTTACACCTAGGACAGGCATACTTTTCAGATCTCTGCTGTTTTATTGCATCAATCCTTTTCCTTACACCTACACCATATTTGGCAGTTCTCATATCTCATCATTTATTACTTTTTTATATTTAAAGCTTAGTTTATTATATTATAGTGTAAAATGTATTAAATCAGGACTATGAAAGGAAATAAATTTAGATACGTTATATTGTTACTTGCAGTATTTATAGTTTTAATTATGGTGGGAAAAGCCAATGCACAGCCATATTCGCAGGTGAGCATATTCGACAATATCACACAGACCTCAAATTTTTATTCATACTCAATGGTGCAGTATACCATAACATTATACAATGTATCTGCTTCTGAATTCAACATAAGTCTGCCTTCAAATATATTTAACTTGACAGCCTTAGGTGGATTAAAGTTTAAGGTCTATCCTTCTAAGGACTGCCACACATTTTCAGTTTCTAATGGCTGCATACTAATAGGTTTATACAACGTAACGCCAGGGGCGCCAATAAACCTGCAATATAGATATTATCAAAATTATAGCAGTACAAACAATTCTTTTAATTCAACAATATTCTTTCTTCCATCCAGCTTCACCCGCTCATTGAGTATAAAAATGCTCCTTCCAAGCGGAGCATACATACCGAGCGATGCATATGATGAGCCAAGCTCAACTATAACATCTGTTGGCAACCATTTTGAAATATCCTGGAATCTAATAAATCAAAGCTATCCAAATATCACTGGATATTACATAGATTTGCCTTTTACAATTGAATATAACTTAAAATTTGTAAGTAAGAAACCATCAGATGAAAATTATTATTTATATTACATCGTTATTCTCATAATTATATTTCTTGCAGCTGTTATAATTTGGTACTTTTACCACAGCAAATACAAACGAAGTTCCTCGAATAAGCCAAAGAAAAAGCCGAATAAAAAGTTTATTCTAGATTTATTGAACCGTGATGAAAAAGCAGTTTTGGCAGCTGTTAACAAGATAGGCTTTACTTACCAGGCAGACATAATAAAAAAGACGGGGTTCTCAAAGATAAAGGTCAGCAAAATCCTGTCAAAGTTAACAAATTACAAACTTTTAAAAATAAAGCAGGAAGGAAGAGTGAATAAAGTAAAGAGGCTGTAAAAATGTTTAACAAAATGAAGGGGTATCGTGCTGAAAGGAACGTAAAGTTAAATTTCATAAAGAGAGGTTGGAAGGTGGTAAGAGCCGGTGGAAGCTTGGGTGAATATGATATAATAGCATTTAAAAATGGAATCTGCATTTTTTTGCAGATTAAATCGACAAACAAGCATAAATTTTACTATTATGGCTACATGGAAGATAAATATGCTGGATTTCCTTTCAGACTTGTTGTGCATTTCAGCAGGGGTAGAACAGTAGTGCTTCCTCCTAAGAAGACAATATCTGAGGATGAAGGTGAAGACATAGATACTTTTATAGAAAAATTGGAGAGTTAACTGTTTCCAATAGTTTCCAGCAAATACTTTAATATAAACAAAATTAAAAAGAGGTATGAGTTTTTTTATTGAAAGGCAGTTTTTGCATACTCGGACTCAAAAACTGCTTTTTTATTTTTCAACTACCGAATGCTAGCTTTATCCCAACTACTACTATAACTAGAATAATACCAAAAATTATTACAGTCCTTGGCTTTATGGTTATCTTGCTCTTATAATCTGAGTAGTACTGAACTAATCCTCCAAAGGAGGAAGGCATCCTTGTCTGTGCTTTTTTATTTAACATATTTTTATATTTTAATCTGCATTGCTATTAAACTTTTCTATATGTACTATCCTACTTAAATCTACCTTTGGCCCGCCGGTTTTCACTTCTCCGTCCTCCTTTATGTACCCTATTGGGATTATCCCCCTCACTTTGTATTTTTCGGGTATAGCTAAAAGTTTTTTAATTTCTTCCTGCTGCAGAGTTGCTATCCACGCACTTCCAAGACCATAGCTGCTTGCCATAAGAAGCAGATTTTCTATTGCAAGCGCAGCATTTTCAACGCAGAACGTTTCGCTATCTTCTTCATCAAACACTGCATCCATCTTTGACTTATCGCATATGATTATTACTATGAGCGGCGCAGAGTCTATATGGGGTGTAAGGGAGACCTTGCTTATTTCACTTTTTACGTCTGCATTGGTCACTATGATGAACTCGTACTCTCTTATTCCCCCTGCTGTGGGAGATCTCACTGCTGAGTCTATTAATTTAAGTATTATATCCTCGCTTACCTCTTTATCCAAAAAGGAATAAACAGTTTTCCTCTTAGTTATAGCATCATATACGTCCATAGAATTTTAAACGACTCTAGGATATATAAATATTATAATGAATTTCTCAAACTTACAAATTCTATTACAAGTATGGCCAATGCAATTATCCCCAACCCAAACGTATCAAAATTAGTTAAAACGGTTGCTTGGTTCAAAGTCAAAATAAAGATGAGCCCCACTATCGACACGACTCCCAAATCTATAGCAATTATCTTAAACCAGAATAGTCTAGTTTGTTTTAATATCGTCATCGATTTCGCCTTTGTTGATTTTGCTCCATCGGTAAATCCTGCTTCATAAGAGTTCAAAATAATTATAATCCCTAAAAAACCATCGCTTATCCCGAGAATAAACGCAACTGGTTCATAAGGGGTCTGCAAACCTAAATAACCGAGTGGCAAAAATGCAAGCGAGGCTAATATAACGTACTTCCATTCTTTAACTAATCTATTCATAATTAAGAATAGTTTTCTATTACTTCAGCCAGTATCTTAGCCTTCCCGCCAGTAGGGGTTGCAAGCACTTCATTGCATACCAAACACCTTACTTCTGTAGAAGCTTTTGTAAATATTACCTGTTCATTTTTGCATTTGTTGCACCTTACTTTTGAAAATTTGCCTTCTGACGGTCTGAATATGATTTCTTCCATTTTACTTTATCTCCAACTTTTTTGCTTTTTTACCTCTTTTCTGGGTAGTCATTTTACCGCATTTTGTACATTTATACCTTAAGTCTATCCTCTTTGACTGCTTTATGCCAAGCCTCTTTGCATGCTCAAACATTGGATAAGGCGTAGAACCATACCCGTGCTCAAGATTCCAGCCTTTTCTTCGACTACCTGCAGTCAATGTCCCTCTCTGGCCACCCTTTACCTGTACCACTTTTTGTAGGGTGTGTTCTTTGCAGAATCTGCAGTATCTTCTAACTTGGCTTGGTAATTTCATTTAGTTTCAATAAATAGCTTAGTATTTAACTTTTTCTATATTTGAAATTGCAATAATTTTAAATTTAGTCACTGTTTTACTAGCCTATGCAAAAGGTCATACCTCTACTTATTTTAATGATATTGCTATTGTCAGTATCTATAACACACGGGTCTAAAGGGATAAGTTTAAATTTCCAAGAAGTACCGCTGCAAAACCAAGTTTGCAGTTATTTAACGCCCCAAAATCTGAGAACTGCTTATAATTTTTTACCTTTATATAATCTTAATATAAATGGAAGTGGTCAAGCAATTGCCATAGTTGTAGCACACGGTGATCCGGATTTGCAGCAGGATGTAAACGCCTTTGATTCGTATTACGGTTTAAATGCTCTTACGAACGGATCTAACCTTATAATAGAAGAACCGTTTGGAAGCCCTAGTTCTTATCCAATCAACTGGACATATGAAACTGCTTTAGATGTAGAAGTGGCCCACTCCTTGGCGCCCGGCGCAAAAATATACTTGATGGTAGCTCCAAATGACTCTTGGCTTTTTCAGACCGTGAACTATACAGTAAATAACATTCCTGCAAACACCATATCGCTTAGCTGGGGATCATCAGAACTTGAGTACAACCAACAGTCTATAGACTATTTAAATCCCATATTTCAATCCGCACAGTCAAATGGCATAAATGTATTCGTAGCAAGTGGTGACACCGGTGCGTATAATTCATATAATACCCCAAATGTTAACTTTCCAGCCTCTAGCCCAAATGTTATTGCGGTAGGAGGCACTACCCTTTCAATATATTCAAATGGAGATTATAAATCAGAGGTAGGCTGGAACGGGAGTGGGGGGGGACAAAGTCAATTTTTTACCAGACCTCCATTTCAACCAGACCTAAGTTCTTATCGAATGGTACCAGACGTTGCATTTGACGCTGGGACTCCTGTTTGTGTATATGCTAATTCTGGCTGGACTGCACTTTATGGAACAAGCTTGGCAGCTCCGTCATGGGCCGCAATTGATTCATTAATAAACCAAAATCTGCATGGTGATGAGGGATACCTTAATAACCATCTTTACAGCATATTTAATAGCATTGGAAATGTTGTCTTTAATAATATAACAAGTGGCTGTAATGGTTTATACTGCGCAGATGGAAAATACAATGAAGTAACTGGATTAGGTTCCCCAAAAGTATACCAACTGGTAGAAGCGCTTTCGAATACTACTTATGAGGTATATTTTAATGACCCTGTAAACGGTATCTTTAGTATAAATGGTAAAAATTACACTAGATCAACTACTTTAAAATTCGCATTTGGTCAAAAAGTGGATATTACTGCATATTCCCAGAACATTAGTTCAAACACAGAGATTCTGTTTACTTCTATGTCTGGGATTGTGAATACGGACAACCATGCCGTGTCATTTTTTATAAACCAATCCGGCACAATAAACATGAATTTTTCAGTCTATTTCCTTATAAATGAGTATAGCTACAACGGACTAAACAACAGAAGTGAATACATAAAGAATGGCAGCATGCTAACAATTTCTACAAAAAAATTGGAAAACTATTCTCAATATCAAGAAGTACTGTTGGGTTTCAACATAGACAACGGAACATTGCTACAAACTAATAATTATGCAATAAAGATATTGTCCCCATTCAATGTAAGTTTTTCGTGGATAAAAGATCCAAAAGTAACTTTTAAATTTTTAAATGGAACTACAGGGCTAGTAGCAAACATCTCCTACTATACTGCTACGCCTTTATCGAAAACTATTAAAAAAGTCTATTCCTTAGTAAGTAACGGAGGGTATATTTATTCCAACAATAATTCCGATATTTATATACATACCCAACCACAAATAATAGCTGGTAATAGATACTTAACTCCGAACCTTACAAAGAACTTTAAAAATATTATAACTGTAAATTTCATAAAAGAGTTCAATTACACTATAAACTTTTTATCAAGGCAAGGGTCCGTAATTAAACCTTCCTACTTTTATATGTCTTTTGAAAACATAACTGAAAAATACGAAAATTATTATATTTGGGCGCCAAGAGACAACGAAATTACAATCAAAAATGCAAGTTATGATGGTGTAAATTTGAACATAAACCAAACACTCCAAACAAATTCGGAGAACAATCTAAATGTTACTATGCCAGTATCAAACATAAATATAAAAGTTGTGACTATATTGGGAATTCCGGTTGTAGGA
The DNA here is from genome assembly GCA_023488405.1 of Candidatus Parvarchaeota archaeon. Classification (GTDB taxonomy): domain Archaea; phylum Nanobdellota; class Nanobdellia; order Parvarchaeales; family Parvarchaeaceae; genus Parvarchaeum. Next base: position 8,301 of record JAMDDW010000014.1, read on the forward strand.
GCCAGTGTAACTATAAAAGTTGACAACGTATCTTTCAAAAACTACACAAACGTATTGGGGGGGGTTACATTTGCAAATTTACCGCAGAAAACATATAATGCAACAATAATTGCTTATAATTCAAAATTCTTTTTTAATAACCTAAATGCACTTTCCAGTACTCTATCGATTACCGCAGGCTTATAC
>JAMDDW010000045.1 GCA_023488405.1 Candidatus Parvarchaeota archaeon
ATGATAATCCACAGAACGGAGAGGAAAACAACGGAAGTTAAAGATTATTAGCCGTCTCTTCTTTAGAATAATATGGAGGATCCTTATCGTGTTTTAGGTGTAAGTCCTAATGCCTCTGAAGAAGAGATCAAGAAGGCTTTTAAAACATTGGCTAAAAAATACCATCCTGATTTAAATCCCGGTGATAAAAAGGCTGAGGAGAAGTTCAAAGAGATAAATGAAGCGTACAGGATATTGATGAATAAGGGCGGCAGTTCATCGCAGCAGGAAAGCAGTGAGCAGGGCTTTAATTTCAACGACTTTAGTGACATCTTCAGTAATCGTGGTTTTGAAGACATATTCAGAAATTTTGGTTTTTCATCAAAGGGAGAAGATTTGAGGTACGATTTAGATATAACCTTAGAAGATGTATTTAATCCGGCTGTAAAAACCTTTAAGATAAAGCACAGAGTAGTGTGTCCCGTTTGTTCAGGTTCAGGCGCAAAAGAAAAAGAAACATGTCCGAAATGTCATGGCAGTGGAAAAATACGTAGGAACATACACCAGTTTGGATCAAATGTAGTATTTACCACTACTTGTGATAAATGTGGTGGAACAGGCTTTATAGTAAAAAAGAAGTGCGATAACTGCAATGGAACAGGGTTTGTAGTAAAAGAGGAAACGCTTTCCGTTCCAATAAGAAGAGGAGTAAAGGAAGGCGATTACACAATAATAAAAGGCAAGGGCGAGCCTTCTGTTGACGGCGAAAACGGTGACCTTTATGTGTTTTTCCACATAAGAAAAAGTGATACTTACAGTATATCTGGAAATGATCTTAAGACTAGATTGTACTTGGATTTGAGGGATCTTCTTAACGGAATAGAGCTTGACTTGCCTACTCCCTGGGGAAGCGAAAGGATAACCATAAGTGCGGGCGAAACCGGTCCCATAATACTAAAGGGAAAAGGGCTTTACGGCCAAAACGGACAGAGAGGTAATCTTATAATAGATGTTGCTGTAGATCTTCCTAAAAAAATCGGAACAAAGGAATTAAATGAAATAGAGAGGGCGTTGGGAGAAAGAAAAGAGCCGCATATCTCAGCAGATTAAATGGAAACGCTTAAGATCGCATTTTATACAGACAGTTACCTTCCTTCTAGGGACGGAGTAGTAACCTCCATAATAAATACAAGAAAAGAACTAGAAAGGAGAGGGCATGAGGTTTACATTTTTGCTTCAGGCGGAAGAGAAACAACTAAACTTTCAAAAAAAGACAAGAAGTTGTATGTAATAAAAGGGATGCAGTTTAAAAGGTATCCGCAGTATACAATGGGCCTGATAAACCGTGAAAGTGCACGTGTAATGGAGATAATGCCAGATATAATACACGCTCACACCCCTTTCACAGCGGGTTTGTTTGCATATAGGGCAAGCATTCAGCTTAATTCCAAGTTTATAGGGACATTCCACACAATGGTATTCTCTGAGGAGGCCATATCTGCATATTTTACTAACAACAAAACGGCTATTAAGCTAAGCAGATTCGTGGTAATGCGTTACTTAAAGTGGTTCTACTCAAAGACTGATGCTATAATTGCACCTACAATGTATGTAAAAAAGATACTTCAAAGCAACGGTTTAAAGAATATACAGGTTATACCAACAGGTGTAGACTTTGATTCGATGAAAAGAGAAAATAGAGAAAAAGCAAGAAAGCAACTTGGGTTAAAAAGCAAAGACAAGGTAATACTATATTTTGGAAGGGTAAGCAGGGAAAAGAACATAGATATACTCATAAAAGCAGCAAAGCCGCTTTCTTTAAGTGGTTTCAAGGTAATAATAGCAGGATCCGGGCCTTACATCAAGGAGCTTATCTCATTAAGCAAAAGAATCGGCAACAGGAACGTTATATTTGCTGGATTCGTAAAAGAAAAAGACATCTCTCTTTACTACGCTGCTGCAGACATTCTTTGTAACCCCTCTACTTTTGAAACACAAGGGATTGTGGATTTGTATGCGTCTTTTTATGGGCTGCCGATTCTTCTACCGGAAAAAGGTGCACAGGAGGAACTGCTTAATTATGCAAAATGTGGCGAAAGATTCAATGCGCACAGTATAAAGGATCTTGTAGAAAAAGCCAATGTCATATATGAGCATGCGAATAGATACAAATTTGATGGAGTAGTAAAGGAATTTGACATAAAGAAAACAGTGGATAAACTTATAGCTCTTTACAATAAAATTTAAATGCTTAAATCTATTTAATACTAAAAATACTCCTATGGTTATGAACAATTCAGTAAAGAAGTCGGTAATATTTACTATTGTGCTGCTGTCCGCAGTATTTTTAGTAGGAAACGCCCATGCTCTGAAGGTAAGCCCGAATTCTATAACTGTTCAAAGCAACGCAGTTTCATACTTTAACTTTACATTTTACAATAACCAGAATACCACACAAAACATATCCCTAAATTTAGGGAGAGCGTCTATAATATATTCTGGTTATTTTTACAGTATAGGCGCATTTCCAGATAATTTCGAACTTTTGCCCGGGCAGGCAAAGACTGTACTTTTTTCCTTTGAATCAAAGGATGTTTTCTTCTCCTATCCGATAACAATGCAGATACCTTATAGTGATAATGGTTTATCAAATTACTTTAATCTAAGCGTTGCGATAATACCCATAACAAAAACCTCAATATACCTTTATTCAATAAACTCATCAAAGTCGTTCTATCCTTACAACAATATATATTTCCAAGTAAATGTGATGAATTCATTAGGGCAGACCGGTTTGATCTTGCCGTTTGTCTATAACCTGTCAAGTAACGGAAAGCTGATCTATTCTTCGTCAAAAAACGAAGTTATAGGAAACTTGGGTTTGAATTCATTTAACTTCACAATTCCCATAAGCACATTGGGTTATCTTCTTCCGCCTGGGAAATACAACATATCCGTTTATACAAATTACAATAAAAATTCATCTGCATTGTACTTTCCGATAAGTGTACTTACGTACTATAAGCCTGTGATCAGCAAAACATCCAGTTTTAACATTTTTGGTGGCAGCGCTTCAATAACCGTTAAGAACGAAGGAAATGTGCCTGTAAACAGAAGTGCAATTGCTTTGGGCATAAACAGCTTTAATTCACTGTTTTTGGTCTCTAAATCTTCATCCAATGGCTCTGCCGTGATTTCAAATGGCTTGATCCAACCCTCTATAAGTTCTCTCATGCCTGGGCAGAGCATAACATTGCAGTATTCTGTATCTTATTATCCAATATATCTTATAATTCTGATAATAGCATTGGCATTTGTCATATTCCTTTACTTTAACAGAAAGGTAGTATTCAAAAAGGAAGTTATAGAACACAAGGCAGTGGATGGTTTCATAGATATAAAAATAGCTTTAAGGCTTAAGAATATCTCTAGAAAGAAAATATACGGAATAGAATTAGAGGATGAAATACCTCCAAATTCGTTGAAGGTAGCAAAAGCCGGTCAAAAAGAAGGAAAAATAACAAAGCACGGCAGCAGGATGCTCATTTCTTGGAAGGAAGAAGAACTTAATCCAAACGATGAGATTATAGTTATGTATGAAGTAAAAAGCAAGATAGGCATAGTGGGGAACTTCGAATTGGAGAAGGCAAGCGTAAAGTTCGATTTCAATGGAAGAAGCTACAGAAAGAGTTCTAATTCATTGGTTCTGCACATAAAAACTTAATTTTAAAATGAATCTTAAAAGCGAATAAAACTTTAAATAGTTGTAGCGGATTTTTTAAAGAATACAAGCCCCGATAGTCTAGTGGTCTAGGATAGTGCCCTGTCACGGCATTGACGCGGGTCCGAATCCCGCTCGGGGCGCTTGTAGAAGAAATAGATCATTTGCATTAATTTTTTGTAATTTTAGTATTCATTTAAAAATGCTTATATTCTACTAAAGTAATTACAATAAATGAATACCTCAATCCATTCTAGAGATATTGGTCGGCTTTCCGAAATAGCGGTTTCGTTCAAGTATACCCTTAAGTCTTATCTAAGAACTAAGAGGTTTCTCGCTCTTGCCGTACTTGTAGCATTGATATCTATAGCCGTATTCGCCGTAGAAGCTCACGTTGGTGTGAGCGCTATAAATGCAGAGTACAGCAACGCTTCAAATTATCTTTATAGCTTTATGCAGAACATTACTTATGTAGTTGTTATAGTGGCTGCTTTCTTCGGTGGTAATGCAATCTCTACTGATTTTGCTTCAAATTATAGCTATTACATACTTGTACAGCCTGCCAGAAGAAGTTCCATTTTAGTGGGGAGGTACCTTGCAGCGTTATTAGCTTCTTTTTCAATAATATTGATATACTACGTTTTCGCAGTCATAAGCTCATTTTATTTCTTTTCTACCTTGCCAGCAGTCTTTGCCTCTTCTGTGGGTCTAGTAGCACTTTTCGTGCTTTCTATTCTTTCCTTTGCCTTTTTCCTAAGTTCCTTATTCAATAATCCTCAAACCAGTACCGTTGCAGTTGTAATTCTTTTGATAGTTGTTTTACCAATAGCTTCAAGTGTTCTTCAAAGCTTTTTGTCAGTAGAGCCATGGTTCCTTGTTAATTATGGCGGACAGGTAGTTTATACTGTTTTTTCAACGCATTTTGTTCATTTTTCACAGTTGAAGATACCTACAAAATCAGGACAGTTTACGATAACGCAGTATGAGCCTTATACACTAGAGGGGATAGAAATAATGCTCAGTTATGTTATAATATTCTTTATAGCTAGCGTATTCATGTACAAGTATAAAGAGGTGAAGGGATAATGGACATAGAAGTAAAGAACCTTACAAAGAGATATGGAGATAAACTAGCTTTGGATGACATCTCATTTTCACACAAAGGCAATGGCATTATTGGCTATTTGGGCCCAAATGGCGCTGGAAAGACAACAACATTTAAGATACTTGCGGGCCTGCTTAAACCGACTTCAGGTTCTGTTTTTGTAAATGGCTTTGATGTAAGTAAGGATTTAAAAAGTGTGCTTTTGAGCATAGGTGCTTTAATAGAATCTCCCGAGCCGGATAGAACACAGACAATAAAAGAAGCATTAACTATGTCTGCTGAATTTAACGGTCTTTCTAAGGCAGACATTGAAAAGCAGATAAACAAATACGGAAAGCTTCTTGAACTCCCACCGTTGGGTTCTAGAATAGGGAAGCTTTCAAAGGGCCAAAGGCAAAGGGTTTCATTAGTAGCAGCGTTAATTTCAGAGCCCACTATACTTTTGTTAGACGAGCCCACAAGTGGCCTGGATCCTGCTGAGAGAATTAAGTTCAAGAAGCTTATTTTATCCATGAAAAAAGACAGATTAATACTGATAAGTTCACATGTAATCCAGGAAATAAAGGAAGTATGCGATGAGATAATATTCATAAATAATGGAAAAATAATGAAACAAGACACAGTAAAAAATCTGCAGAAAAAATATAAGGATCTGGAAAGAGCGTACATGAAAATAGTGGGAAGCTGAATAACCTTTAGTATGTGCTCCTGTGCCCAAAGTTTTTAAGCTTTGAATTTATAATATTCCACTATGGCTGAGAGGGTTAAAGGAGTAAGGGATTTTATGGGTAGGGAAGCATTCCTTAGACAGCAGGCTCTGGAAACCATTCGAAAGACATATGCACTTTTTGGATTTGAGCCAGTTGAAACGCCCTCATTTGAATACTTGTCATTGTTTACAGACAAATCCGGTCCAGAAATAGAATCTCAGTTGTATTCTTTTGAGGATAAAAAGGGAGAAAAGCTTGCCTTGCGGCCAGAACACACCATTTCAAAGCTTAGGGTAGTCTCTGGAAACAAATCACTTGTTTTTCCGCTTAGAGCATACAGCATAGGAAATGTATGGAGGTACGAAGACACAAAAAAAGGGAGGTGGAGGGAGTTCATCCAGGCAGACATAGATGTTTTCGGCTCTTCAAACATAATGTATGATTCTGAGGTTATAGCATGTATAGACTTTGCATTGAAGAAGTTGGGCATAAACGGTTACAAGATAAATGTGAGTAACAGAAAAATCCTTACGTCTTTAATGGAAAATCTTCAGGTAGAAGCAGAGAAAATCGTGCAGGTTTTAAGAGAAATTGACAAGCTGAATAAAGTTGGGATAGAGGAAGTTACAAAAAATGTAAGCAATTTGATTGGGGCAGAAAAGGCGGAAAAGGTAAGAGATTATTTGAATGGCAAAGATGTAACTGGTTTGGAAGGCATAAAAGAGGTAGATTATTTGATAGAAGACCTGAAGAAAAGCTATGGTGTAGAGGGAGTTTACTTTGAAAGATCTTTGGTAAGAGGCCAGGATTACTATGACGGCAGCATATTTGAATTTGAATTCACAGAAGGTCAGTTAAAGGGGGTAGTGCTTGCAGGCGGCGGAAGATATGATAGAATCAGTAGGAATTTTGATGCAGACTTTGCAATAGTCGGCGGATCCATAGGTTTTGATGTAATAATGGAGGTTTTGATGGCAAATTACAAAAATGAATTTTACAAAAGCTTTTGCGTTCTCAGCGTAGATGACATAGAAAAAGCAAGAGAGATTGCAATGCTTTTAAGAAAAGAAGGGATAACGACAGATATCCTTTTGGATAGTATTTCGCTTTCAAAAGGATTAGATTACTGTAATTCTAAAAAAATCAAATATGCAGTGATAGTGGGAAAAAGAGACCTACAGGATAATCTTGTAACTGTTAGGGATCTTGAAAGCAAGAGAGAGATGAAATTCAATGTAGCTTCAATAGTAGATGAAGTAAAAAAGCTATTTTGATGTAAAGTCATAAAGTTTAAATACCATAGAATTTAATATAATTAAATGCAAAACAGTGCTTTCGCTGAAGAGTTTTTGGTTGTTTCAGCATACTTGTGGCACTGCAGCTTTTCTTCATATTCAATTAAGACAAACTGATTTGCCCAAATAATTTCTGACAAATTTCTCAGATTTTGTTTGGGCGGCGATTAAAATCTAATTTTTTATTTAATTTCCATATGGTTACTATTGAATAATTTAATAAGAATTGAAGGTGAAAATGAATATTATGGTGGCGGAAAACAGTGGGTTTATGCAGGTATTTAGCATAAAATTTGTAAATTTTATTAAAAATATAAGTGAAAGTTTAGAATTTTTTGAAGAAAAAGTATATAAAGGATATATATTCCTATATATACTGGGGGTTGAGTGATATGGGAGAAAAAACGTCGTTTAAACAAAAAATGAGTTTAGATGAATTTCTAGAGTTCGGTAAAGAGAGGCCGGAACTATTCTATAATGCAAATCAAAGGGCATTGGCCGCAATAGAATCCTATGGCAAAAAAGACGGTAAATGGCAATTTCTTGTAAAGCAGCCAAATGATCAAAGAAACATAAAAACAAGGTACGATTCAAGTGATTTTGCAGATGAATTTGTTTCTTTTCTTAAAAGGGCAGCAAGAAACAGCGACATGAAAAACAAGCTTACGGTAATAATCTCTCCTCCTGGCGCAGGTAAAAGTGAGTTCCTTAATACATTAGCTGAGACTTTAAGGGTTTACTCGGAAGGTATAGGGGCGCAGTATGTTTTGAAATTAGACCTAGATTCACTTGAAAATAACCCTGCGTTGGATGTATTAACGAAAGAGCAGAAACAAAAGTTTTTGCAAGATGTACATTCACAGCTGGGCTCTAGAGGAAAAAGAAAATTGACATTGGGTGAAAATATACAGGATGAAATCTACTTACTGCAGAAAAGGCCAGGATCTTCTAAGAAGACAAAGATAGAAGAACTTATGGAAAGCCTAGATAACTCAGACAGAGAATACTGGACAGTGCCCTCCATAAATAAAAGAGGGGCAGTGAGTTCTACTCTTAGCAAGATAAAAGGAACGCTTGCCGATTCTTTAAGTCAGTTCGTTTTGAAAGACAATAAACCGGATCATGAAAAAATACAGAGCATCATAGAAAAACTTGTAAGCGTTGAA
>JAMDDW010000009.1 GCA_023488405.1 Candidatus Parvarchaeota archaeon
CAGTATAATGCAATCATTAAAAATGCTGGAGACCATAAATCAATATGAATGAAGAAGAGTTTGAGGAACTTAGACAGCGTTTGCAGGTTGAAACAACGCAGAAACAGACATTGCAACTGCAGTACAATGAATTAAAGCGTACAATAGAAGAGGTTGAAAAAACACATGAAGGTTCTGACCTATTTCAACTATCGGGCCAGATATTAATCAAAAAGGATAAAAATGAAATATTAAAAGACCTTAAAGAAAAATCTGAGATAATAGATTTTAGATTAAAGGCTTCGTCTAAGTCAATAGATGAATTAACAAATAAACTGCAAAGCATACAGGACAAGGACAAAAAAGCGCAGTAAGTGCAAATGGCAAATATTTTTATTGATTGAAAACAACAATAAACATATGTTCGATTTTGTTACTTTAGGTTCTGCAACGAAAGATACATTTCTGTTCTTAGACAAAGCGTTACTTAAACCCGGAGTGAACAAGCATTTTCTTGAGATACCCACCGACAAGAAAATAGACGTGAACAAAGTTCTTGAATTCAGCGGAGGAAGCGCGACAAATGCAGCATCTACATTTTCTGCTTTCGGCAAGAAATCTGCCGTTATAGCAAAGATAGGGAATGATGAATACGGTCAGTTTGTAATGAATGACTTGAACAAAAGGAGGATCAGCACAGAACTAATAAAAGTATCCAGTGGAGAAACACCTTTCTCAAACATAGTTGTATCATCAAGCGGCGATATGATTTTGTTGATACATCGGGGCATAGAAAGTACACTCTCATTAGAAGATATACAGCTTGATTTTAAGTCGAAGTGGCTTTATATTGGGCCTTTACCCACTAAAAATACAGACCTTCTTTTTAACATTTTGAAGTTTGCTAAAGCAAATGACATGAAAACCGTTCTTAATCCCGGTTCGGTTGAGTTGAATTTAAAGCTAAAGAAAATGGCTCCGTTGTTAAAGTATGTAGATATAATAAGCATGAATGACGATGAAGCTAAAACTTTTGTAGGATATGCAAATGATGTAAACAATCTTTCCAAATTATCGGAATATGTAAATGAGATAGCCATAATAACAAAAGGGGATAAGGGGTCGCTTGTTTTATCCAAAGAGAATCTTTACATTGCCAATACTTTCAAGGCAAAACAGATAAATTTCGTCGGCGCGGGAGATGCGTTTTTGTCAGCATTTGTAAATGCTATCGATGATGAAAAGGACATAGAACAGGCTATAACAGCAGGAAGTTTTAACGCCAGCAATGTTATACAGAAATACGGAGCAAAAGAAGGAATAACTGGCAAATACCCTCCTGAAAATATGAAATTAAGGATAGCAAAGAGCAAGATAACTATATAATAAATAAATGTTTGCAAATAGTATGGAAAAATTGCCATTAAGAGGAGTATTTCTAGCCTATGATCACGGGCTGGAACACGGCCCAACTGATTTTAACGAGCTTAACGTTTCTCCAAAATACATAGTGGATTTAGCAAAGAAGGCTGAAGTGGATGCACTAATACTTTTGAAGGGAAGCGCAATGCACTATTACAATAAAAAAGAAATAAACATACCTTTGATACTTAAGCTAAATGGCAAAACAAGGTTATATGGGGGGGAGCCATTCTCAACTCAGAGCACCAGCGTTTCCGAGGCAGTTAAACTAGGAGCGGCCGCTGTCGGTTACACAGTGTACTGGGGAAGCAAATACGAAAAATACATGGTAAGGGAATTTGGAAAAATAGAAGAAGAAGCGCATTCTATCGGTTTGCCTGTAATAATGTGGTCGTATCCAAGAGGCAAAAATATACAAGATGATGAGTCTCCCGAGATAGTTTCTTATGCAGCAAGAGCAGCCTTTGAGATGGGGGCAGACATAGTAAAATTGAAGTATCCAAACGACGATTCAAAATTAGAGTGGGTTGTAAAATCTGCGGATAAAACAAAGGTTTTTCTAGCAGGAGGCAAGAAATTGGATACAGAAAATATAGAGCAACATGTTAAAAAAGCAATTGGTGCCGGATTCAGCGGAATAGCAATAGGTAGAAATATCTGGCAAAGTGATAACCCTGTAGAAAGAATAAAGGAAATAAAAAGCGTATTGAAAGATTAATGGCAAAAGGGAAATTATGCATAGATATCGGCGGGACAAAAATTATATTCGCAATAATTGACAGGCCCGGACACATAATTAAAAGCAAAAGGATAGACACCCCTAAATCAAAGGACTTGTTCCTAAAAGCATTGAGTGACAATGTAAAGGATTACTTGGAATTTTCTAATGGCGTAATCAACATTTCTATAGCAGGCAGGGTTGATAATGCCGGTAAAGTAATGTTCTCACCAAATCTACCAATATTGGGCTTTAATTTTACTGAGTTCATGAAGAGCTTTTCAAGAAAAGTGACAGTAGAAAATGATGGAAACTGTTTTGGTATATATCAGTTGTATACCGGCGGTTTGAAAAAATATAAAAGCGGTTTGGCTATAGTGTGGGGAACTGGTATAGGCAGCTCAATAATATATTCTGGGAAGATATACAAAGGAGGTGGGTTTGCTACAGAATCCGGGCACATGGTTTATGATTACAATACTGGAAAAGACATAGAAAATGTGATAGGGGGGAAAAGCATAAAACAGAGTTATGGCATGAACGGTTTTGATCTGCATAAACTCGCAGAGAAAGGAGATAAAAATGCTTTGAAGGCATTTCAAGAAATCGGCAGAACATTTGGGCTATACCTCTCATCTATGATGTTGATATTAGATCCGGAGATAATAATAATTGGTGGAAGTTTTGCTAATTCTTGGAAGTTCATGAAAGACAGCGTTTACAGTATAATAAAGGGTAGGAGAATAAGGAGAAAAATAACAGTAAAAATAAGTAGAGGAAAGTTTTATGTAGTAAAAGGTTGTTATTTTATTGATGAATATGAAAACTCTAATAATAAATTATAAGGCATATGAAGAAGCATTTACAAACGGTCAAGATATAGCAAAATACTCCAACGAGTTATCAAAAACATCCGGTGTAAGCATCGTAGTTGCTCCCCCATTTACAATTTTGAAAGATATATCAAAAATAGCTAAAACCATAGCACAGGGTGTAGACGAAGTGGATCCAGGCGCGTTTACTGCTCATGTAACTTGGTTTGAATTAAAACAAGCAGGGGCGGCGGGTACACTTTTAAATCATTCTGAAGAAAGATATACGCATTCGAAAAATGGGCCAATTGATTATGCTGCTCTGAAAATGGCAGTGGATAAATGCACCGATGCAGGCATGGAAACCTACGTGTGCGTGCAAAATTTAGAAGAAGCAAAAGAAGTACTAAAGATGAATCCCACCGGAATAGCGTACGAGCCTCCAGAACTAATAGGGGGAAATGTATCGGTTTCAAATTCAAAACCAGAGGTTGTGAAGGAATTCTGTAGTTTGGTAAAGGGAAACTCCAAGTCTCTTGCATTGATAGGTGCTGGCGTTAAAGGAAAAGAAGATGCAGAAAAAAGCGTTGAGCTTGGAAGCGATGGCCTTCTTGTAGCATCAGGCATACTTAAAACCAGCGAATACAAATCTGTTATAAATGATCTTGTTGATGGATTAAGTAAGTAAATTTATTTGTTTTAAGTCATTCTTTATCTGCATTGAGTTACAGGGGCTTTCATTGTAATTTATGTAGCTGCATAATAAAGTTTGCATGAAATAAACACTGTCATTGAATGCCTTGCCAACAGTTTGATTTGTTTTTATAAGTTGTTTTATCTGGTTTATGTTGTCGTTTTCAAAAATTCTTGGGTTTATCATTGAAGATACTTCTATGTATCTGCCTCCAATATCAATAAATGGCATGAAGTTGCCAAGGTTGCTGAAGAAAGGATAAGCAGAGTTCTGGTCAAACTCAAACAGCTCTTTTTCAAGCGTGTTTATGTATTTGCTATAGCTTAGATTTTGCAGGCTCGATGATTCCATTGCAAAATATGGGCTTTCATATCTGCTTCCGTTTATTTGATAAAATTGTGTGTTTCCAAGCTTTTCTCCAGTTGAAAATGAAACCAATGGAGAAGTCATAACATTTAGATTACTGAAGTTGCCGAATGCGCTTAGCGCTTGGTAAAGTATCATGCTTTGCACTGCACTGAAACTTGAGTTGCTGTAAATAAAGCTTATCAATGTTTTGTTTCCTAAGGTGTATTTGCTGCTGTTAAATAAATAAAGTATCTGAGACGGATTAATCACATTTTCGTTTGTGTTGTTGTATATTTCCGATTGATTGAATATATCAAACGCGGTTATTTTTCTTTCTTGGATAAGATCAAAATATGTTATACCTTTTGAGAGGCCAGCTAAAAAAGGTGTATTGAGTACAAATTTGTTCCCTTCTAGATTAAATACATTTAAATAAACTAAGCTATCCAGTACGTTTTCTGAGCTGTTGGTTTCATTTATTATTATTGTTGGCAAGGCAGTAACTGAATAGTTTGATACCATTGAAACTCCTTCAGAACTGTTAAAAGATACGTTTTCTGTATGTAATGCAGATTTGTCCGAACTGAATAAATTATAAATGATGTTAAGAGCGCTGTTGCTACAGGAGCTGCAGCTGCTGTAAAAAATATTAATAGAATTCTGATTGCCGCTTACAGAATTGGCTTTTCCGCTGTTATAGAAAAAAAGAAAATATGCAAGGAATATTACTACAATTGCACCTGCTAACAGCAAAATCTCCCTTTTTTTGTCCATATTCAAATACTAAAATACTATAGAATAATAAGTTATGTTTATGTAAATATGTTGCTTAAAGTTTTAAGGTGGGTTTCCTCTACGGTTGAAAGCTTTATGGGAGTAACGGTTATTTTTCCGTCAAATAAGTTATAAAGGTCAGCATTTTTGTCCAGATCCTTTCTAAGTGTTCCATAAAGCCAGTAATAATCCCTGCCATTTGGATCCTTCTTTTTTATAACTACATCGTCAAAAACCCTCTTATCTGTCTTTACTATCTTTATCTCAGTCTCTTTGCTTATCTTTAACGGCAGGTTTATATTTATCATGTCAATGTTTTTTGGGAATCCCTTTGTCTTTATGCTTTTTAGTATTTTAACTACATTTTCATATGAATCATTCATGCTTTTGTCTATTTGATTTTGGTCCATTTCTGGCGACAGGTTCTTTGAGAATGCGATACTAGGTATTTCAGAGATGGCGGCGAACATTGCTGCAGATATTGTGCCGGATGAATATACTGTTTCTAATCCAGCATTCATCCCCTCATTTATTCCTGACAATACCATTGAAACTTTCCGTTTGAAAAGGTGGTAAATTGACATGAACACACAGTCGGCGGGAGTTCCAGACACTGTGTAACAAGGCATTCCATTATAGGTTATTTTTTCCACCCTTAGAGGCTTATGAAAAGTAAAACTCATTCCACTAGAGCTTTGGAGTTTGTCTGGTGAAACAACCATTACTTCGGGGCCGAAAACTTTTTTGGCTGCTCTATACAGAGTATGCAGTCCTTCTGTCTTGTAACCATCGTCATTGGTAACCAATACTACCATACTCTTATCTAATACTTTGAACTATTTATCTTTCTACGAACAGAGTTTTCAGCCGAAAAGACTGCTTAAACCAGCTGCCGCTTCTTCCGCGCTCTTAGCTTCATCTTTATGCGGTTCTTCCTTCTTTGCTTCTTTGCTTGGCTGTGCAGCCGGAGCTGGAGCTACTTGTGCATTCTGTGCTTCTTCGATTATTTTGTTTATGTCTACACCTTTTAATGCAGAAACAACTACTTTTATTTGAGCATCATCAGGTTGTGCACCTGTTGAGGCAATCACATTTTTAAGTGAATCCTCAGTAATCTCTTTACCTAAGCTATTCAATAACATTGCAGCGTATACATACTCCATATTTATTTGCCTCCTATTACTTTATTTAATGCATTGGCTTCGTTCATAGCCTTTGCCAATATGTCTCTTGCATTCGAACTTGAGACTATATTTCTATTTACAGATAAAAATCTTACTCCTATATAAATCTTTTTAATTATAGGTTTTATCGAATATTTGTTGATTATGCCCCCATTTACTGATATTTTGAGTGCGGCATTGAATATCCTTGAAATATCGTTTATGTAGGTTTCCTTCTTTGTGTACATTAATTCTTTATTAAAGATTGTTTTACCATCATAAGCATATGCAATGGAAAGCACCAATTCCTTTGGCCTTATGTCCATGCTTGAAAGTATTCCAGCTATTTTTTCATTTACCTTCTCTCCTTTTTTGACAACAGTAGTATCAGATATTATGCTTATCTTTCCACCTTCATTTTTTGTCTTAACTCCTATGGATGAAAATTGTGAAAGCATAGGTCCTGGTGGGAAGGGAGTGGGCCCACTTGGTAATACTATCTCATTTTCCGATATTTCTCCAGCTTTTAATTTTGTGAAAGTGCTATTCTCCATTGCTTCACTTGCAATATCAAATGGATCTTCATTTGAAAGCAGAAGGACCGGCATTTTTACTTCCTTTACTTTTTCTGCAAGCTTATACCCTGCCTTATTCAATGCATTAAATATGACTACTTTATTTGCGTACACGAAATCAGCCTTGTCTCTAAAAACTTTTTTTATTCTTTCAAAGCTTTCTGAAGGATAACCCGCTATCTCTATTATCCCAATTGTTTTGTATTTTTTGATTTTTTCATTTAGTTCTGTAGCCATCTTTTCTTTTTGCAGAGCTCCTCTTGACTTTTTCATATTGGCACCTTCTTACCCATAGTTGGCTTCAAATACATGTGTTTTATGCTTGCATCACCGTTTAGCAGGTTTGATTTTACGAATGAATATATTGCCATAACGTTATCTATGATACTTTCTTTTTTTGCATCTTGATTTCCGACCTTAATGCTTATTGCATTGCTTTTTTTAGTGTTTATTTTTACCAAATTTTCAACTTTTTTAGACTGCGCATTCAAATCCATATCCGGGGTTATAATCGTGTTTGTCTTTGGATTTGGCATCTTATTTGCTGCAGTAAGTTGTTTACCGAATTTTGCAGCCATTTGTGCCATTATTGACGCCTCTGCAAAAAAGTAATCATTTTCTTTGATAAGTTTTCTTATTGCTTTCTTATCAAAAGTTTGAAAATCATCCTTAAGTATGGTTTTTGAGAAAACTCCGTTTGCTTTTGTTATCATGTCTTTGTCCACAAAAGCGCATGTTTTCACTTCTTTTACATTGTTTGGAAGGGAAATAACAGAATCCAATGGCGTTTCAGACTTGTTTTTTCTAGGTCTAAGTACCATTATGAAGTCTATCGACTGCTTGAACTTTCTCTTTTTTTCTTCTATCTCTTTCAGCACTTCTGTTAGTGCCTTTTCTATATTTTCTTTCTCCATATGATTGAAATATAAAGAAACCTAATGTTTTTAAAGCTTTTTAAGTTTTGTGTTCTAGGATTTAATCTTATATAATGTTTGCTAGACTTATTGACTCTTTGTTCTTATTTTTAAATATTTATATTCCCCGTTTTTTAATAAACTATATGTCATTTAAACTCTGTTCTAAAAATCTAGAGAATAATAATTTACTTTTAACAAAAAGTAAACGTTCACAGTCAGCTCTAGAGTACATGATGACCTACGG